>JAZGES010000122.1:0-27944 GCA_036478935.1 Thiotrichaceae bacterium | reverse complement strand
TCACTTTTTGCGGTGAAGAAAGTTTTGGTGGTGGTGCTAACCATATACGAGAGAAGGACGGTCTATGGGCAGTACTATTTTGGTTAAATTTATTAGCTGTAAAACAAGATTCGGTTGAAAATATTGTGCGCAAACATTGGGCAGAATTTGGTAGAAACTACTATTGTCGTCACGATTACGAACGCTTACCTGTTAAAGATGCAGATGCCGTCATGCATCATTTACAAAGTAGCCTGACACTATTACCCGGCATGCAGTTTGATTCATTACGAATCGACAAAGCTGATGACTTTACCTATATCGATCCTATTGACCATTCTATTAGTGAGCACCAAGGAATTCGCATTATTTTTGATAACGGCTCCCGAATTATATACCGTTTGTCGGGAACTGGCACTGAAGGTGCTACTTTACGACTATATATTGAGCGTTATGAAACTGACATTAACAAACATGACTTGGATATTCAGGAAACACTAGGCGAACTTATCCAACTAGCTGTAAAACTTGCAAAAATTAAAGAACTTACTGGAAAAAATGAACCAACTGCCATTGTATAACACTAACGAGTTCGCATCTTTTTATACAAAAATGCGTAATGATTAAACGTATTATTAATATTTAATTTACTTTTCGCTCAAATCTGACTAGTATACGCCGGATTTTAAGCGACAGCTGGTTTGCTTAAATCGAAAATAACAAGTAAATTCATCATTGCTATAAAAAATAATAATAAAGCAGTGTTTTAAACCCCGGGCCATAAGGAGTCGTAAATGACCACAAGTAAAGACAATGTAACACCGATTGTCCGCAAATCAGCACTTCCAGTAGAGGGCATTGATCCCTACATTCCTAAGGAAGGCGAAGAATACATGAATGAAGCTCAAATTAAGCACTTTCAGGATATTCTTAATCAATGGAAAGATTCACTTATCGGTGAAGTTGACCGTACTGTTGACCATATGAAAAATGAAGTTAAAAACCTTTCTGATCCATCTGACCGCGCTACGCAAGAAGAAGAATTCGCTTTAGAACTTCGTACTCGTGATAGAGAAAGATTGTTAATCAGAAAGATTGAGAAAACAATACAGCTAACCGGCACGGACGAATATGGTTATTGTCAGGCATGTGGTATTGAAATAGGCTTACAAAGGCTTGAAGCACGCCCTACTGCCGAATATTGCATTGACTGTAAAACTACTCAGGAAATTAAAGAAAGACAAATGGCATAAGTATAATTCTTATTACCATTTTGAAGATAGGGAGCCTTTGGCTCCCTTTTTTTATGCGCGAGCATTATAAAAGGCGTATAAGGGGCACTGTTAACCTATGCCTCTAACCAAGCCTCACTTTCTGAGAGCACACAACGAACAGACGTTCATACCACATTCTAACTCTCAACCCTTATCAAGGCTTCGCAACCACTCAAGCTTCTGTTTTATCTTAATCTCAAGACCTCGCTCAACTGGAAAGTAGTACTGCTGTTCACCTACGCTCTCAGGAAAATAGGATTCCCCTGCAGCATAAGCATTGTCTTCGTTATGAGCGTAGCGATAGTCTTTACCATAATCTAGGCTCTTCATAAATTGCGTTGGCGCATTTCTTAGATGAAGCGGTACTTCATCACTGGAGTTAGAATCTTTTACCGCCTTTTTTGCTGCATTATAAGCGGCATACACTGCATTACTCTTAGGCGCTGATGATAAATAGATAACAGCTTGTGCAATAGCCAATTCACCTTCAGGTGTTCCTAAGCGCTCAAAGGTATCCCATGCATTCAAAGCAAGTGTTAAGCCCCTAGGATCAGCATTACCTATTTCTTCGGAAGCCATTCTGACCACTCTGCGTGCGATATACAATGGATCACAACCGCCTTCTAACATTCTACATAGCCAGTACAACGCAGCATCTGGATGACTGCCTCTAACTGATTTATGCAAGGCAGAGATTTGCTCGTAGAAGATATCGCCACCTTTATCAAAGCGACGCATAGATTCTTGTGCAACGTTAGCGATCATCGCTTCCGTAATAACTCTTCCTACGGCATTATCCACATCACTGCTACTTTCACTTGAGTCATTAACAGTAGCCAAATCAGAAGCAATCTCTAGCCAATTTAATGCTCTTCTAGCATCACCATCTGCTGAATGAATCAACAAATCCATCGCTCCAGCATCAAGTTGCAAGTTTAAATTGCCTAAACCCAGCTGCTTGTCACTAATTGCTCTTTCTATTACTTTACCAATCCCCTCCTCATCTATAGATTGAAGAACATAAGTACGCACACGTGAAAGCAGTGCATTATTAAGTTCGAACGAAGGGTTTTCAGTAGTCGCACCAATAAAAAAGAAAGTGCCATCTTCTATATGTGGTAAAAAAGCATCTTGTTGAGATTTGTTAAAGCGATGGACTTCATCAACAAATAGAACCGTCGGTAAGTTCTTTTCTAAGCGTGTTTGTTTGGCTTGAGCGACCGCACTTCTGATATCTTTTACACCAGATAATACCGCAGAAAGTGAGATGAACTCTGCTCCACAGTTGTGGGCAATCAGTTGAGCTAACGTTGTTTTTCCAGTTCCAGGAGGACCCCAGAACACCATCGAATGTAAGCGATCATGCTCTATCGCTTCTCTTAAAGGCTTGCCTGATTCTAGTAAGTGGCGCTGTCCAGAGAAATCTTCCAGACAGCGTGGACGCATTCGATCGGCAAGAGGACGATAATCTTGATGATCGAACACTTCCTGACCTTTAGGCTTGTGGCTTGCCAATCACATCAACACCAGCAGGTGGTGTAAATTTGAATTGGTTCGCGTTAATAGCCTTATTAGAGGTTGCGTTAAATGTAATAACCGTTTTTTGGCCGATCTTATCGTAAAGCACCATTTGCTTCAGGTTGCCGTGCTTATCCATGCCTAGCTGCATCGCTTTAAAATCTGCATTCTTACGATGTGGCTCAAGATAAAACCAACTCCAACCACTAGTCGTTGCATCCATTTCAGATACTTTAAACTGGCTATCAGGGATAGATTTTTGCATCAAAATAGCAGCCGGAGTGCTGGTTAATGTCTTATTTAATGGCTTAACAGTCACTTGATCCAACTCTTGATCATAAATCCAAATATTTTTTCCATCTGAGATAATCTGCTGAGGATCTGGCTGTGAGTAGATCCAACGGAATCTACCAGGTCGTTCTAAATACAACTGACCTTTAGTCGTTTCCTTGACCTTTCCTTGTTTACTATACAGCTGTTGGATAAACGAACCTTGCATGGTGTTAACACTGGTAAAAAAAGTATTCAGCTTTTGACGCGCATCCGTCGTGACGGCCTGTGCTGGAGAAGTCAATACTAAGAGAAGCGATGTGCCTAGTGTCGCGTTTATTAATGTTGTCAGTATTTTTTTCATTATATTATTATATTCCTTGGTCATCTGTTACGGGTGGTGGTGCTATGACTTCACGCGTCCCATTGGACTGTACAGCACTCACTACTCCTGCTATTTCCATATCTTCAATCATCGTAGCAGCTCGGTTGTAGCCTACCTTTAAACGACGCTGTAGATAGGATATCGAAGCTCTACGCGATTCTGTAATAATATGTACAGCCTCATCGTAGAGAGGATCAGACTCAGAGCTTTTATCAGTTAGGGGTTCTAAACCCGGTATGCCTGACGCATTGCCCGAAGCTTCTTCTATGACAGCAGTAATATAGTCAGGTTCCCCTTGAGTTTTCACATAAGCCACTATGTCTTCAACTTCTTGGTCACTAACAAAAGCACCATGTACACGATTAGGCATGGCTGTTCCAGGGGGTAGATAAAGCATATCGCCCTGCCCTAGTAATTGTTCCGCACCACCTTGATCCAAAATAGTTCGAGAATCCACTTTGGATGATACATTAAACGCGATACGGGTAGGGATGTTAGCTTTTATCAAACCAGTAATGACATCGACCGATGGGCGCTGTGTTGCCAATATCAGATGAATGCCTGCCGCACGTGCTTTTTGTGCTAATCGAGCAATAAGTTCTTCTACTTTCTTACCCACAATCATCATCATGTCAGCAAACTCATCAACTATAATGACTATTTCTGGCAAAGGCTCTAATCCTTGCGGAGTTACGTTTAAGCTTTTAGTTGCATCATACAAAGGATCAATAATAGGCTCACCACGATCTATGGCATCTTGGACTTTTGTATTAAAGCCTCCAATATTCCTAACCTTGAGTTTAGACATGAGCAAATAACGACGTTCCATTTCAGCAACACACCAACGCAATGCATTAGCAGCATCTTTCATATCAGTCACTACAGGTGTCAATAGATGGGGGATATCATCATAAATGCTCAGTTCCAGCATTTTTGGATCGATCATAATCATCTTGACTTCATCAGCTGTAGATTTGTATAAGAAACTGACGATCATTGCGTTAACCGCAACAGACTTACCTGCTCCGGTGGTACCTGCAACCAATAAATGAGGCATTTTCCCTAAATCTGCAATGACTGGCTGACCAGAAATATCTTTGCCTAATGCCATGGTAATCGCCGAAGCAGAGTCTTTAAATACTGCTGACTCTAAAACACTGCCGATAGTCACCATATCTCTCTTTTCATTCGGAACTTCCAAACCAATGGTGGTCTTTCCAGGGATAACTTCAACTATTCTTACACTGTGCACACCTAGGTTACGTGCTAAATCCTTTGCTAAGCCAGTCACTTTACTAACTTTAGTGCTGGCAGTAAGCTGCAACTCATAGCGGGTAATAACAGGCCCTGGATACCAACCCTCTACGGATACATCACGCACACCATAATGACCTAAAGCTTCAACTATTTTATTAGCCATTGCATCTAAGTGTTCTGGATTATATTTTCCCTGACCTGCCGGTGGAGGTGATAACAAACTTAGAGGGGGCAATGAAACCACCGCATTGATAGAACGTGCTTTTTTCGCTTTAACCGCCCTGCTCGGTACAGTATTTGATGCAGTAATAGCCTGACTGTTAATATCATGCTTAACAAGCGGCAAGGGAATTTCCGAACCATCGGATGCAGTGTGTGCTTGATTATTAAAGTCAGGCGTCCCTAGCGCTAACCCAGTATTCGCGTCCAATTTCTCCATTTGAACAGCATGTTCTTCTATTGGATCCATCGTGTTGACAGTGTCAACGGCGTCAGTAGTATCATCGCCTATTTCTACAGGAGCAATTTTATGCCTTGCTTCCCCTATTGCAGTTCCACCTTTATCCTTAGCCCAACTCCAGATACCAGCCGCACCTGCTCCAGCTCCCGCTAACACAGCTGTGCTTTTCTTGAGCAAGGAGGTGTCCTTTTTTTCATTTTCAACAGCCACCATTTCAACGGGGGCATCTGCTGCTAAAGCTTCATCAGGCTCATCGGTATGCACCAAGTATTCAAACAAAGCGAGCACCTTATCGCCTATCGCCTCAACAATACTTCCCCATTTAATATCTGCAAATAAAGTCATTCCTGCAAAAAATAGAGAAAGTAAAATCAGAGTTGACCCATAGTCCCCGAATAAAGCATGGGCAATTTTAGCAACACCAATACCTAACAACCCACCTCCTCTATACGGCAAATCAGCTTCAGGCCATAGTAGCGTAGCAAGACCCGTCCCAGCAATTAAGGCTGCTGCCATACCAGCCATTGAGAGCCAAGCGTTAATCCCGCCTCGTGGATTATTGGGGTTTTTCTTATGCGGGAAGCGGAACATGACTATTCCAACAATGATCATTCCCATTGGAATTAAAAATGCCAGATAGCCAAAAAACCTAAATAAGAAATCAGCTAGATAAGCACCGATGCTTCCCGCTTTGTTGGTAGTGACACATTGAGTATCAAACCTGAAAAAACCACAGTCTTGTTGATTATAGGTAATTAATGCTAAAAAAATGATTGCTGATACACCAGAGAAGAACAAGACACTGGTTTGTTGTAAGCTAACGCGCTTTAATTTATTGAGCTTAACAGCCACTGTTAACACCTAAAGTAAAATATAAGAAGTCTAAGACAATTATATAACAAATATAGAAAAAATTATTATATTTTTATTATCATCGGTAGCGTAAGACTACCTATTGATAGCATATTCATGGGTATTTGTATTTTGAAGGCTAGAAATTCACTGCTTGAAGAGGCACTTAAAGCTTAGATGGTGGAGCAGCTTTGAATAATCGACCGTACTGTTATTAAGATATTTGACATATTTTGATAACTGATGAATGGTAGTTAATTAAACCAACTAGACACCATCCCATCAGTTAAATTTCTTTTCGTGAAGACGAAGGATCTTTCTTGGGCTTAGAGGGCTTAGGCATGCTCTTTTCAAGCTCTCGTTGAAGCTGATTTAGAGACTCACCAAACTGTTTGGCGCTACCTTCAAAGGTCTCCCCCAACTCTTTAGCCCCTTCTTCCAGTGACTTGGAAATCTCTTCAACCGAGCCAGATAAAGCTTTGTTTAACTCTTGCATGCCTTCTTGCAACAGTTGATTAAACTGATTCGCAGCCGCATTAATGGTTTGATTAATGACCGCAGCAAGTGTTTGTTTCAGTTGCACACGCCATAAATTTTCCGTCTTAATCAGCACTGTTTTAGTAGGAATGCGAACATCACTCCCTTCTTTTTTTTGCAAGACAAGTATCGTGTCTATTTTAACTAGATCCGCATGAACTTCAGATTCACCAAACTCTACTCGCTTGATAGTAAACTTTTCATCTTTAAAGTATTTGAGGTAACTTGCTGTTTGCCAACTTACCAACTGTTTTGCAGAATCCATTTGCCCATGCTGCGCCGCTTGCCAAAATTGATCAGCAACCTCGTTAGCTGTTAATGTTTTATCGCTACTTCCACAAGCCGCCAAACCCAAGACAAGGAATGGTACAAACAGAAATGAAGTTAGAATTTTGGACATTGGATTACACCTTCATATATAAAGTTTAGGCAATTTAATGTGGCGAAGTAAATAACCTCAAGCTTAAGGCCGTCAGTTAGGAAGCCTACAACACCTTGCCAGAAACAGTTGCGTTACCCGATTGAAACTCCACTATCTCAGTAGGGGTTATTCTATTCTCAAGACCAGAACTAGCTGCAACTAACGTCTGTACTTTTACGTAGTTTGGGGTGTATCCATGAAACACAAGCTCTTTGCTCTCATTCAGTTGCCCTCTTTCCCACAACACATCTGCCCTATTCCCCACTAAATCAGAGTAAAACGATGCTTTCATTCTATCGCCTAACTGCCGCATTTGCAGACTACGCTCTTTCTTTATGAGATTAGGTACAGGATTTGCCAGACCTGCGGCTTTAGTGCCTTCACGAGCAGAATACGAAAACACATGAGTATGACCAAAGCCTACTGACTCGATATATTCCATAGTGCTGTGCCACTCTGCATCAGTCTCACCAGGAAATCCAACAATAATATCAGTCGTCACGTTAAAACCAGGAACGCTTAAACGCGCTTGCTCTATCAACGTTTTAAATTCATCCGTCTTACAACGCCGAGACATCCTACGTAACACTGAATTCACCCCACTTTGAATGGGTAGATGCATATGAGGCATCAACCTTGAGTTTGAGAAAAGCTCAAAGAAATCTTCGGGTAAATCCCAAGGCTCTACCGAAGCAAAACGGATTCTGGGAATATCTGTATGACTAAGGATGGATCGCACTAATTGAGAAAGCGAACTCGCACTATCACTCCCATAGCCACCGACATGAACACCGGTTAGTACAATTTCTTGAATACCTTGGCTGTGAAAGTCATTAATTTCATCAATAATATCTTTCTCAGAACGACTCCGTTCTTCACCTCTAGCGACCGTCACTATGCAATAGGTACAACGGTAACGACAACCATCCTGAATTTTTATAAAAGCCCTGTTGCGGCCACGCAAATAGAGAGAGGTTTCACCTGGCTCCATAGCAATCAAGGGCATGGTTTTTATTGAAAACTTATCTAATACAAGTTTAGGAAGGTTATCCTTGTCCGCATTGGGAACCACCAAGTCAACACCTAGTGTATTCGCAACATCATCCAAGTTGAGTGAAGCATAACAGCCTGTAACGACGATATGAGCCTCTGGGTTAGTACGGTATAGGCGATTAAGTAATTGGCGGGATTTTTTACCAGCATCACTGGTGACAGCACATGAGTTAAGGATAATGATATCTGCTTCATCAGTGTCAGTAACAATCTGATGACTATAACTACTAAACACTCTAGCCCATTGTTCTAACTCAGCTTCGTTTAAACGACAACCTAATGCTTTTAGTAATATATTCACAGAGTAATACCTAACAGAAGTATCTTATAACTATGCAGATAAAAACAACATTCTGGTCTAAATTTGCTGTAGCTGGCTTTGAGCATTCTAGTTGTCTGATGGAATAAGGTATTCTACCAAGAAATATGACAGTGCATTACTCCAAATCCACGCTATTCAGCTTGTAGCTCTTTAATGTTCATTTCTATATCCGCTTGCTCACGTAACGCCTTTAATGTAGCTATTTGTACTCGATTACCAATATACGAAGTAAACTGAGAGATACTGGCATCATCAATCTTACCATTACCATTGTTAACAGCGGTCAACGCAACGATTGAATAGTCACCTGAAGGGCTGTTAGCGCTAGCGTACTGTGGCTGACTCGCTTGAGGTACAGATAGCTGGAATGCCTTCGATAAGACATGAGGCGCTACCGATGCATCAGTACGACCGACGGCAGCATGTTTTACAACCGATGAACTTGCAGCTTCTAACACATCCCAGTTTCCTGAAGATTGTATTGAAGCTAATAAAGCATCACCTTTGTCTTTAATCTGCTGCTTTCCTTGCTCCTGCTTAAGGCGAGACTGGATAGACTCACGCACATCAGCAAGTGGTTTTAGCTCTGGGGCTTTATGCCCATCCACTCTCAATACAATCACCTGAGAGCCTGAAACTTCAATTACACCGGAGTTAATACCCTGAGTCAGCACTTCAGGACTAAACGCAGCAGAAATAATATTAGGATTAGCTGTTAGCTCAGAACCACCCTTACGACTAAAGAAATCGGTTGTTTTAATCTCAACGCCCACCGCTGAAGCAGAAGGCTCTAAGCTACCATCATTCTCAAACGAAGTAGTTCGTAAGCTTTCAAATAAATCTTCATAGCGATCTGATGACTTTTCATCACGGTATTCTTTTTCTACTTGTACTTTAGCTTGTTCAAATGGTTTTTGTTTAGCTGAGATTACTTCAAGAACCTTGATAATTTCATAACCAGAAGGGGTCTTTACAGGTTGAATCACTTCACCAGCCTTTGCAGCAAAAACAGCCTCTTCGATAAGAGCCATTGCAGGATCTTTTGAACCCTGCTCAAGGAAACCAATAGCTTCACCGGACTCTGAGAATAAAGTCTCGTCATCACTGATTGCAGCAACCTCTTCAAAACTCTTAGCACCTGAGCTAATTTCGGCATAAAGCTTATCCGCTTTAGCTTTTGCCTGATCATCATTTTGAGTTTCAGTCATACTGACTTTGATGTGACTCATCTTGAATTTAGCATTCTCAGCATAACGACTTTCATTTTCTGTGTAGTAAGATTGCAAAAGCTCATCTGTAACATCAATCGTTTTACTAATATCCGCTTTATTCAATTCTACATACGCAACCTTAACAAATTCTTCAGTCTGAAATAATTGAGGGTTAGCTTGGTAATCCTTATCAATCATTTCATCGCTAATCTGAATGTCGCTCACAACATCTTCGACTTTCAAAGTATAAGACTCAATGTCACGTTTCTGCTGACTCAATGATTGATAGTGCTCCATTTCACTTTTTGGTAAAAAAGCAGCATCGGCAATAGCATTCCGGAATTGATCATCTGAAAGTGAATTTCTAATCTGTTGCTCAAAAGCAGAAACGCTTCGTCGCTGTGTCGCAATTATTTGTTTATAAGTCTCGCCATCAAAAGCACCTTCTTTTTGAAATGCAGGGATTGTTTTAATCAAATCTGCAACTTCTTCTGAACTCGCACGATAACCAAACTTTTCAGCATGCTGCTTTAGTAAGGTTTGGTTTATAAGACTATCTAGAGCTGACTTTCTCATTGATTTTTCATCAAAACCAGCCGGCAATTTACCAAACATCTTTGCTATTTGTTGGCGTTGCTGAGCAACCTCATTTTGAACTGCTTGAAGCTCTATATCTTCACCATTCACAACAGCGACAATATTTTTACTACCACCGCCAATATATTCTTGTATTCCCCATAGTGCGAAAGGGACACTAATAAGACCTACGATAGCGTAGGCTATCCAGCCCTTGGCATTGTCATGTATTGATTGAAGCATAAGTTTATTTTGATTGTAGTGTGTTAAACCTAGAAACGCAGTTGCGCGTTTTTGCGCCCAACAGCGCTTTCTAGGTTAAAGGAAGGCGATTATAACAGGAATGCCCAACTATTAAGCATAATTAGTTTAATCCTGAGTAGTTATAAAGACTACAACATAGCATGGACTAATTACGAATTTTCCAGCAAAAAAAAAGGACGCCGAAGCGTCCTTTTCATCATATAGTGGCGGAGCGGACGGGATTCGAACCCGCGACCCTCGGCGTGACAGGCCGATATTCTAACCAGCTGAACTACCGCTCCACATATGGTGGGTGATGAGAGATTTGAACTCCCGACATTCGCCTTGTAAGGGCGACGCTCTACCAACTGAGCTAATCACCCGCTGCTTGCTCAGCGAGGATGCGAATATTAAATGATCTTATTTCAGATTACCAGCTTTAAAGCCCATTTATTTCACATTTATTCAAAAAATATTTACCAATAAATTTTTCTGAAAAAAGCAAGCAAAAAATACCTACTAATTATTCTAAAACAACCATAATACTAACGGATCTAGTACTTATGAATTGCTAGTTACAGCAAGTAACTCTGAATACTATTCAGTATTCAGTCAGAATATTCAGTATTGCTTTAAGTGTTACTTGTTTACAGCATCCTTAAGCGCTTTTCCTGCTTTAAATGCTGGAACCTTAGAAGCTGCGATTTGGATAGTTTCACCAGTACGAGGGTTACGTCCTGTACGTGCTTTACGATCACGAACTAAAAAAGTACCAAAGCCTATCAAAGTGATTTGCTCACCATTACCCATCTGCTCTGAAATTGTTTCTACGAAAGCTTTGAATGACTTTTCTGTATCAGCTTTAGTTAAACCCGATTTAGCAGCTACTGCATCAATAAGTTGTGACTTGTTCATTTATTTCCATCCTTCAGATTAAAATCTAATGTGTAAAAAACATTAGTACGATTGTTTTTAGTTTAGCTTTCTGCGTCAGCAGATAAGCGCGGCTCATTTATACCAGTGGTCTATTAAAACTGTCAACTGATAATCTAGATTAAACAGTGATATTTAGAGACTTTTTCGGATAAATGGGTAATTTTAGCACAAATCGTATTTTTCAATTCTAAAAGTAAAACAATACCTTATAGAATTGAAAAATATTTGGCTTGAAAGTAAATTAATGAGGCTTATGCTAATTATAAGCATAAACTACTTATAAGGTAAGATTTCAAGCTCAATGAACGACGCAAACTTTCAATATTATTATCACGCAACAATAGTAGGAAGCGACTAGTTACTTATCACTTCCTATCCCCCCCTAACTACACTAAGTACAGGTCAATGCTTTCTCACTGATTCATTCTCATCATCAGAGTCATCTTCATCATGTGATGACAGCGCAGCAGTTTTCTCATCATCTTCTTGATCTTCAGATTCATTCAAAGGTATGGTCTCACTTTCTAAAGCAAGTTCTAGCACCTCATCTATCCACCGAACAGGAATAATATCAAGGCCTTTCGTAACATTATCTGGAACTTCCGCTAAGTCTTTTTCATTGTCTTTAGGAATTAAAACCGTTGTGATCCCACCTCGATGAGCTGCCAAAAGCTTTTCCTTTAGACCACCGATAGGAAGAACCTCTCCTCGCAATGTTATTTCACCGGTCATAGCGACATTTGCGAGTACTGGAATATCTGTCATTGCAGAAACAATAGCGGTGACCATTCCAACTCCTGCGCTAGGGCCATCCTTGGGAGTAGCTCCTTCAGGAACATGGATATGCATATTGTGTTTCTTAATGAAGCTGCGTGGAATGCCTAGCATCTTTGCTCGATTCTTTACTACGGTTTCAGCAGCATGTATCGACTCTTTCATAACCTGACCAAGGCTTCCAGTTGCACGCATTGCACCATTACCGGGAACAACTACACTTTCAATGGTTAATAGCTCACCACCTACTGAAGTCCATGCTAAACCTGTTACTTGCCCAACTTGGTTTTTCTTATCCGCTTTTCCATAATCAAAACGCTGAACACCCAAATATTTTTCTATATTACGAACAGTAACGCTTGTTTTTTTAGTTTTTGTTAAAAGATGATCTTTGATTACCTTACGACAAATTTTAGAAATTTCACGATCAAGATTTCTGACACCTGCTTCACGAGTATAATGACGCACTATTGCTAAAATAGCACCCTCACTAATACTCATTTCACCTTTCTTAACGCCATTTGTTTTGTATTGCTTAGGAACAAGGTAGTTTTTAGCAATATTAACTTTTTCATCTTCTGTATAACCAGGAATACGGATAACTTCCATTCTATCCAACAACGGCCCTGGAATATTCATACTATTGGCAGTAGCAACAAACATGACATCCGACAAGTCAAAATCCACTTCCAGATAATGATCTGCAAAAGTACTATTTTGTTCAGGATCAAGCACTTCCAACATCGCGGACGAAGGATCACCTCTAAAGTCTGTTGACATTTTATCTATTTCATCTAATAGAAATAGTGGGTTACGTGTGTTAACCCGCGATAAGTTTTGAACAATCTTACCCGGCAAAGCACCGATATAAGTACGACGATGACCTCTGATTTCAGCCTCATCTCTAACGCCACCCAAAGCCATTCGTGTGTATTTTCTACCTGTCGCACGTGCAATGGACTGACCTAGTGACGTCTTACCCACACCAGGAGGCCCAACTAGACATAAGATAGGGCCTTTAAGTGCTTTAACGCGTTGCTGAACAGCAAGGTATTCTAATATGCGTTCTTTAATCTCTGCCAAGCCGTAGTGGTCTTCATTCAATACATCTTCAGCTTTTTCCAAATTATGGGAGACCCTAGACTTCTTTTTCCAAGGTACTTTAACCAACCAATCAATGTAATTACGTGCAACTGTGGCCTCAGCAGACATAGGAGACATCATTTTTAGTTTCTTTAACTCAGTGGTTGCTTTTTCTTTGGCCTCTTTAGGCATCCCTGCTTTTTTGATTTTAGCTTCAAATTCATCAAGCTCGTTTGAAGGAGCTTCGTCAATATCACCTAGCTCTTTTTGAATGGCTTTCATTTGCTCATTCAAATAATACTCACGCTGACTCTTCTCCATCTGGATTTTAACATTGCCACGAATACGTCGTTCAACCTTTAATAAATCGATTTCACTCTCAACTAGTTCAAGCAAATGAATTAAGCGCCCTTCTATATCAGGTATTTCCAAAATTATTTGCTTATCAGTAACTTTCAAAGACAAGTGTGCGGCAATAGTGTCAGCCAGACGCACAGGATCATCTATGCCAGATAAGGAAGTTAGGATTTCAGGAGGAATTTTTTTGTTTAGCTTGACGTATTTTTCAAACAAAGTAACAAGTGTTCGCTCATAGACTTCAACCTTACGCGAATCGAAGGTTTGTTTATCTTCCAGAGGAATGGTATCTGCTGTGTAGTATTGTTCTTGGTCATTTAATGCAATCAGCTCAACACGTGTAGCGCCTTCTACCAAGACTTTAAGCGTACCATCAGGTAGTTTTAACAACTGTAAGATAGTAGCCATTGTGCCAACATCAAACAGATCATCAAGGCTAGGATCATCTACATCGGCATTTTTTTGAGTTACAAGCAGGATTTGCTTGTTATCTTCCATCGCTATATCTAATGCATTAATGGATTTGGAGCGCCCAACGAAAAGAGGAATAACCATGTCGGGATAAACAACGACATCACGTAAAGTAAGTACAGGAACGTTGTTTAACTGGATAGAAATATCGTCTGGGGATTCTGACATTGAAAACCTCTTATTGGTGCTATTAGTTGGATGTTAGCCCATCAGGTTTCTCTTTTTAATAGAACGCCTAAAGACAACCAAATGAATCTTCATAATAAGGGCGTTTTCTAACAATACAATGAGTTTAAGCTTAACTTTATATCTATTTCTTGAGAGTCCGATAGTACGAGTTATCAGTACTACCGGACTATAACTCACTCAGCAAAAACCTAGGTTAGGAGGCCGCTGCGGTCTTAGCATCAGGGTTTTCATAAATAAGGTAAGGTTGAGCTTCGCCATTTACTACTGCCTCATCAACAACCACTTTGGAGACACCCTCTTCTGAAGGAATATCATACATAGTATCTAATAAGATACCTTCCATGATGGTTCTCAATCCCCTTGCACCTGTTTTGCGCAGCATGGCTTTTTTAGCAATGGCATGTAACGCATCTATTCTGAAATCAAGTTCTGCATCTTCCATTTCAAATAACTTTGAATATTGCTTGGTTAAAGCATTTTTTGGAAGTGTTAGAATTTTAACGAGCGCATCTTCATCAAGCTCTTCTAATGTCGCAATAACGGGTAAGCGCCCTACAAACTCAGGGATAAGTCCATAACGCACAAGGTCATCAGCTTCTATGCCTTTGATGACCTCACCAAAAGCTTTTGCATCATCTACTTCTTTAACATCTGCTGAGAAACCAATACCACTTTTTTCAGTTCGATCTTGAATAACTTTGTCTAATCCTGAGAACGCACCACCACAAATAAACAGAATATTCTTGGTATTTACTTGTAAAAACTCTTGCTGAGGGTGTTTTCTGCCACCTTGGGGAGGTACTGATGCCATGGTGCCCTCAATAAGCTTCAACAATGCCTGCTGAACACCTTCACCAGAGACATCGCGGGTAATTGATGGGTTCTCAGCTTTACGTGATATTTTATCTATTTCATCGATATAAACAATGCCTGTCTCAGCTTTATCAACATCATAGTCACATTTCTGTAACAGCTTCTGAATAATGTTTTCAACGTCTTCACCTACATAACCCGCTTCGGTTAAAGTAGTCGCATCAGCAATAGTGAATGGAACGTTTAGCATGCGCGCCAAAGTTTCAGCTAATAATGTCTTACCGCTTCCAGTTGGGCCAATAAGCAAAATGTTACTTTTTGATAATTCAACATCATCGCTTTTAAGATTACTTTGCATACGCTTGTAATGATTGTAAACAGCAACCGCTAATACTTTTTTCGCATCAGCCTGACCGATCACATACTCATCTAGAAAGTCTTTGATTTCAACAGGTATTGGAAGGGAGTTTTCATTATCCGGGGATTGAACCTGCATTTCTTCGCGAATAATATCATTACACAAATCAACACATTCATCACAGACAAACACAGAGGGCCCAGCAATTAGCTTGCGAACTTCATGTTGGCTTTTTCCACAAAAAGAACAATAGAGCAACTTACTATTATCCGACCCACCTTTGATATCTTTACTCATTCAGAAACCTCTGTAAATTCGCTCTGTAACTGCAATAGCATTTTCTTTGATTATATACTGTAAACGTTGGGAAATAGTAGTTATATCATAATTTGTAGGTAATCCCGCACAGGAAAGCAATAAACGGCTTAAACAAACATCAAAACTAATCAAAACTATAAGATATTACGGTAAAGAGCCTTGAATAGACCCATAAAAAGGTAAAGTTATCTAAGAACCTCAAACCCAAAGGCATTCAATTGCTGAACTACCCAATATAAGGAATGAGGTTATAAATTTTATCAAATCTAAAGATTATCCGCGCTTATCCAACACTTCATCAACCAAACCATAGGCTTTAGCTGCTTCGGCATCCATAAAGTTATCACGATCTGTGTCTTTCTCAATCTGCTCAAGATCTTGACCCGTATGATGAGCAAGCACTCGATTCAATTCTGAACGTATCTTTAAGATTTCACGAGCATGAATATCAATATCAGAAGCTTGCCCCTGAAAACCACCTAAAGGTTGATGAATCATCACACGCGAATGAGGCAGTATGAAGCGTTTACCTGCAGCTCCACCTGTTAGCAGCACAGCACCCATACTAGCCGCTTGACCTATGCAAAGCGTACTAACATCAGGTTTAATAAACTGCATGGTGTCATAAATAGACATACCAGAAGTTACAACGCCACCAGGTGAGTTGATATACAAGTGAATATCTTTATCTGGGTTTTCAGACTCTAGGAACAACAATTGAGCAACTATTAAGTTGGCCATATGATCTTCAACAGGCCCAACTAGAAAAATAACTCGCTCTTTCAATAACCGAGAATAAATATCGTAAGAACGCTCACCTCTGGAGGTTTGCTCAACGACCATAGGAATCAGGCCTAGTGCTTGTGTTTGAATATCGTTATTAGTCACAATCATTCCTCGTTATTATAATTATATAGATACTTATGCTGCCTTATCCTGGTTCATGATGCTATCAAAATCTGTTATTTCATCAGTCACTTTCGCTTGATCAAGCACCCAATCTACAATCATTTCTTCAAGTACAGCAGCCTCTACCGTTTGCATAGCTTGTTGATTGTTCTTGTAATAGTCAATTACTGACGAAGGATCTTCATAAGATGCAGATAGCTCTTCTAGCATTGCATCTACACGACCCTGATCTTTTTCAAGGTTATTCTGCTTAATAATCTCACCAACGATCAAGCCTAACTGAACACGACGCTCCGCTTGGTTCTTAAACATTTCTTCAGGCAATGAATTAGCATCATAGCCACCATTTTGAGACATTTCAGAACGCATCTGCTTAATCTCATCGGCTACTAGCGAAGAAGGAGCTGCTACTTCATGGATGCTACTCAAACCATCCATAACACTTTGCTTAACTCGTGCTTTAAGTGTTTGTGATAACTCACGTTCCATATTTTTCTTAACTTCAGCTCTGAAGTCTTCTACAGAACCATTTTCAACACCAAACTTCTTATAAAACTCGTCATCCACTTCAGGCAAAACGGCTTCATTTACAGCTGAAACCTTTAAATTGAACTGGACTGTTTTTCCTTTAAGGTTTTCAGCTTGATAATCATCAGGGAAGGCTACATCTGCATCCTTTTCATCACCCGCTTTCATGCCTTCCACAGCTTTCTCAAAATCAGGGATCATTTGACCTCGACCCAATTCCATATTGAAGTCTTCAGCTTTACCACCATCAAAAGACTCGCCATCAATACTGCCGTCAAAAGTTAAGACAACTTGATTACCATCTTCTGCAGCGGCATCGACTTCTTTCCACTCTTGCTGTTGCTTGCGTAAAACTTCAATCATCTTATCGATATCAGCATCTACAATTTCTGTAGACTGCCTAGTGATTTCAATTGTATCAACAGCTCCGATCTCAATTTCAGGATAGACTTCAACAGTCGCTGTATACTTTAGAGGCTGCCCTAATTCCATACCTTCGGGAACGACACTAGATGGAGAACCAGCAAGGCGCAAGTCTTCCTGACTAGCTGCCTCATAAAGGGTTTGCTGAATAACTTCACCGACAACTTCTTGGTGTACTGCTTGTCCATATTTCTCTTTAACTACACTCACTGGAACCTTACCAGGGCGAAAGCCATCAAGACGAACTTTGCCACGCATATCTTTCAAACGCTTT
This sequence comes from Thiotrichaceae bacterium, assembly GCA_036478935.1. Taxonomy (GTDB): domain Bacteria; phylum Pseudomonadota; class Gammaproteobacteria; order Thiotrichales; family Thiotrichaceae; genus HyVt-477. The sequence goes on along the minus strand of JAZGES010000122.1, from coordinate 10,153 downwards.
TCAACTTCCTGATCAACACGTTCCGCAGGAACTTCAACAACTAATTTGCGTTCGATATCGCCTGTCGACTCGACTGAAACTTGCATGTGTAAAACCTCTAATACCATTAAGGTACTTGGAAACCAAGCTACCCTAGAATAAATATAAAAATATGGAAATAAATAATGGTGCGAAAGGAGAGACTCGAACTCTCACGTCTTGCGACACTGGAACCTAAATCCAGCGCGTCTACCAATTCCGCCACTCTCGCATAATGACATACAGGTTACGTAACTAAGTAATCTGCGTTGTACTTTGTTCAGCTTTTAAAGCTGGGCGATTATACATTGCAAATAAACTATAACCAAGAAAAAAACTAAGGTTAAGGCCTGCAACTTACAACCAATTTGAAATTTTAGACTTCATTTACAACAGAACGGCAATGAAATCAAAATTGGGGTGGATGACGGGACTTGAACCCGCGACAGCCGGAATCACAATCCGGGGCTCTACCAACTGAGCTACACCCACCACTGATATTACTTACTATTGTTAAACTAAGCTTACTAACCCTCTTCTAATAACTTACTAATACATTAAGTAATCAAGAATGGCGCGCCTGGCAGGACTCGAACCTGCAACCTACGGCTTAGAAGGCTGTTGCTCTATCCAGTTGAGCTACAGGCGCATCTCTTAGTTCTAATCTGGTGCCTATCAAATACTAATCAGTCGATAACCATAATAAAATGGTCGGGGTAGAGAGATTCGAACTCCCGACATCCTGCACCCAAAGCAGGCGCGCTACCAGACTGCGCTATACCCCGACTGATTCACCAAAACACACTCACCAAATGAGTGAGGCGCGATAATACTTGTGAAATTTCGTATCGTCAAGCCTTTCTATGTGATTCTCATCATGCGAAAATAGACAACTAAATTATAATTTAGTTTACTCTTCAAGCTAAGAGTAGATTAGGAGCAAACAAACCCACCACAAAAGGACACTTAGCTATATGCCAGCACAGATAATTGATGGGAAAAAAATAGCCGAAGAACTCAGAGCCGACATTAAAGTTAAGGTCGATAAACGCCTCCAACTAAACAAACGCACCCCCGGTCTCGCCGTTATATTAATTGGAGACAACTCAGCATCCCAAGTGTATGTAAGCCATAAAAGGAAAGCCTGCGAAGAAGCCGGCATTTACTCCATCTCTTATGACCTACCCACAAATACTACGCAATTCGAATTACTCAGCATCATTGATGAATTAAATTCCAATATCGAGATTGACGGCATTCTAGTCCAACTTCCATTGCCTGAACATATTGATACTTCTCTCGTCATTGAAAGAATCCACCCTGATAAAGACGTTGACGGCTTTCATCCTGAGAATATTGGCAAACTAACACTCCGCATCCCTTCTCTAAGACCCTGTACTCCTTATGGGGTTATGCATTTATTAGATAAAACAGGGGAAGTCTATAAAGGGAGACATGCCGTTATCGTAGGGGCGTCTAATATAGTAGGCCGACCTATGACAATGGAGCTATTGCTGGCAGGTGCGACTGTAACAGTTTGCCATCGCTTTACTTCCGATACCGGTTCCATGGTAAAGCAAGCAGATATTGTGATTGCAGCAGCAGGAAAACCAGGTTTAGTAAAAGGTGACTGGATAAAAAAAGGAGCTACTGTAATTGATGTGGGTATAAATCGACTAGATAATGGCAAGCTTGCAGGCGATGTGGAGTTTGATGCCGCATCAGAAAAAGCAAAATGGATTACGCCGGTACCGGGAGGTGTAGGCCCTATGACGGTAGCTATGTTATTACAAAACACCTTGAATGCTTGTAATAAGCATCAGCTCTAATTTATAGATTAAACCTAGTAATTCTTTAGGTCTCTGAATAGGCTCAAGAAATATCGATACTCACTAAGGATGGGAATAACATAGACTTAACCAGAGCCTCTTAATAGACACGAACCAAAAACAATAAAGCCCACATATGTGGGCTTTATTGATAACAGCAATGTAAATTCTACATTACTTAGGACAACTCGACTTATCACCCGCTGTTTTACCAGCAACTTTTAAGAAACTTTCAAACGGCCCCATCACCTTCATGGCTTCCATTTTTGGCCCTTGAAACTTAAGCTTGCCACTCATCATAGCACCCATTGCACCACAACCAAATGACCCCTTACCCATACAAGCCCAGTTTTTATCACTAGCATGCATTAAGTAATCAACCTTAAAGTTCATTGCTTTACCATCAGGCTTGCCAGCACTAACGCACATTGCTTTGCCGTCTTTTTCCTGAATGGTTAGCTGAACCTTGGAGTTTGCACCACAACTTGTGCGATACATCTGCACAAGCTTGTAACCACGCCCTGCATTATTCTTAGCCCAAGCATAGCCTTCTTCGCCGTCATCTGCTTCAGTGCTCGCCAATTGCTTGGTCAATACAGGGCTTGCATTCCATGCAGCACAAGCTTTTTTTGCCCAACTTGCGTCCATGTAAGTGTCAGCCATTGCTGGAGTTGACATTACTGCTAGTGTAGTAATTAATCCTATCTTCTTTAACATCTTTGTAAATCCTCAAGTAGAGTATGATTCGAACAAAGTAACTATCTAAGTTCAAACGATATAGACCTAAATCTCACTCATAAGTTCATAGTTAAAATGTTTTACTATAAGCAATGCCTAAAGCATGCTGATCCATCTTAATATCAAATTGTTGCCCTAAAGCCACATCACCTTTAACTTCATTCTCAAAAGTGCGTATGTAGCTACCTATCAGCTTAGAGCTATCCGATAACTTGTACTCAAGCCCTAGCGACAAATGATCTTCAACCACCGCAGGGGTTAGAGCGTTGAAGAAGGTATCCTCAGGCCCAACTGGAGATTTACCATGATTATAGCCAGCCATTAAAGACAACGTTGGAGAAACCTTTTGCTTAACGCCAATTTTGAATATATTTTGATCAGTCCAACCAAAGCCAGGGCCATTCGCACCACCAAAACCTGACGGAGCAAATGGATTTCCAATAGCATCAACTTTAGAGTAATAGATTCTCTCTAGATCAACTGCTATGCGAGTATTTGCTGCAACATTCGTAGACATCCCAATAGTTAATGCTGCGGGGACATCCATTTCACCGCCATTAGGAAATAACCCTTTATATTTCTTAAACTTACTCATATTTGTTTTCAAACGATAAGAAGCGCCTACAAAGGTGTTATCGCCAAACTTCCCCATCCAACCAAGAGTTGCACCAATACCTGTAGAGTTAGACTTTCCACGATCTGTAAAATTAGCCCCATCAACTGAACCACCAGCTAAAGCAGACAAACCTGTTGCTTGAAATTGCTGTGCAACCAAATTGATTGACAAACCAACACTGTTATTTGTATTGACCTTTTTCGAGATTGTAGGTGAAACGAATAATTGCTTTAAATCTACTCCTGTAGTTCCCTTTGGACCCGTTGATGTACTGTTGAAATTAAATACTGAATCAGGCACATGATCAGGAAGCGCACCTGTTGGTTGGCCTGTATTATCTAATATCGGATTACCGCCAGCAGATAAAGCGTCCGCTGCAAAAGCAGGAGAGTTTGCAAACGATGTATTCATCCCTCCATTCCCATAACCCACTATAGCCATGTCATAAGCACCCCTAGACTTCTTATATCCAAATTCAGGAATAAAAAAAGCACTTAACTTATCGCCACTATAACTCGTACCGGGCACAATACTTCCCCCTTGAGGATTCAAGGTTGTGTAAGGTGGAGGGTTCACTGCCTGGCCTTGGGCATTAAAAGGATGGCTTGTAGCATCTGTTGTGAAAGGAGTATTGTTTGTTACAGTACGAATAGGCTTAAATATTTCTGCCCCAATATCATACCCATCATCAACAAATGATGCCGCCGCAGGGTTGCTCATAATAGTAGTAGTGTTTTCAGGGTTACCCACCGCAGCTCCCCCCATAGCCTTGTGAACTTGCCCAAGACCTGTTGGTGCTAGCCCATTTGTAGCCACTACTTGAGATGAAGCAAAAGCTGCCATCATAGAAACCGCTATAACGGTCGGTTTTAGTATTGTTCTCATGTAAAATCCTCCTTTGGATTATTCTTTCAGAATACTGTTTTTATCATCTTGAATATTGGCAGTAATCCCCATTGTTGTCAAACTGCAACACATGATAAGCTTATGATTACTAAATGATAATTATATTATAATATACCCATTTACTTATAGTGTATTCTTTGCACAACACAGCTACACTCTATACTGTTTATAAATAAGGAAAAACTATGTCACAGATGCAATTCAAGACAACTAACACCGACGAAAATGCAAGACGTGGTCAAATTAATTTCCCCCGTGGATCAATTGAGACACCTGCTTTTATGCCCGTAGGCACCTATGGCACGGTGAAATCGATGACGCCTGAAGAGCTCAAAGGTATAGGTGCAGAAATTATTTTAGGCAACACCTTCCATTTAATGCTTCGCCCAGGCACCGAAGTTATTCAAAAGCATGGTGATTTACATGATTTCATGAACTGGGATAAGCCAATACTCACTGACTCTGGTGGCTTCCAAGTCTTCTCATTAGCTAAAATGCGCAAGATTACAGAAGAAGGCGTTACTTTTCGCTCTCCTGTTAATGGTGATTCTATATTAATGACACCAGAATCATCCATGCAGACTCAACGCGAATTAGGCTCAGATATTGTCATGATTTTCGATGAATGCACCCCTTACCCTGCAACGCATACAGAAGCACGGGAATCGATGGAATTATCATTGCGATGGGCAAAACGCAGTAAAGAAGCTCATGGTGACAACCCCTCTGCCCTATTCGCCATAGTACAAGGCGGCATGTATAACGACTTACGAACAAAGTCAGCTAAAGAATTACAGACCATTGGCTTTGATGGTTTTGCTATAGGTGGGTTATCGGTTGGTGAGCCTAAAGATGAACGGAGTAAAGTGCTCGAAACTACTATTCCTCTTCTTCCCAAAGATAAACCTCGCTACCTCATGGGAGTAGGAAAACCTGAGGACATTATAGAAGCTGTTAAACAAGGAATAGATATGTTTGATTGTGTGATCCCCACACGAAATGCACGCAACGCTCATATTTTCACTCGTTTTGGCACACTAAGACTCCGTAATGCAAAACATCAATATGATACCCGCCCCATTGATGAACAATGTGGATGCTACACCTGCCAAAATTACTCCCGTTCTTACCTACGCCACCTCGACAAATGCGGGGAAATTCTAGGCGCACGACTCAATACCATTCACAATCTCTACTATTATCAAGAACTGATGCAAGGTATCCGTGGTGCAATCGAAACCAACACATTTGATCACTTTGTTGAAGAATTCTACAGACTTCAAAATAAGACTGATTAATAGTACTAGCTGAATATTGGTAATGGTTAATCGATTTGAAATTAATAAGTTTAATCCTGTACAGTTAACCTACTTATTATAGAAGTTGTACTACACTCATTACACTTCTAACCCAAAAGTCTTAAATTTAGGTCTACAATATTGAAGAGCTAGGTTTGGCAAGACTCCTCCTATATAAATACTGGGAATATGCTATGACTAAAAGATTATTATTGACCTCCCTATCACTCTCATTACTTATCTCCCACTCCGCCCTTCATGCAGCAGGATTTGCTATTATAGAAAACTCTGCATCAGGCATGGGCAATGCATTCGCAGGTGCTGCCGCTGTTGGTGAAGATGCATCGACAGTTTGGTTTAACCCTGCTGCTATGTCGCGATTAGGAGACAGCCCTTCGGCCTCACAATCCGCCCACATTATTATTCCTACAGCCCAGTTTTCTGATCGCGGTTCTAGTGTCAACCCAGAGTTAACACAACTTGCAGCAGACCCTGCAGCCGCCGCTGTTGCAGCACTTGCCGGTCAACCTAACGACACGGCAGAGAAAGTGGCCTTCGTTCCCAATCTGTTTTATGTGCGACCTATTAACGAGAAAATGCACATTGGTATTGGTGTCAATGCCCCATTCGGCTTAGAAGTCACTTATAAAGATGATTGGATCGGGCGCTATCTTGCAACGAATTCAGAAATGATGACGCTTAACATCAACCCTGCTCTTTCATGGAAAGCTAATGACCGCCTATCTATTGGTGGTGGTGTAAGCCTTCAATACATTGATGTCACACTGGGCAGCAAAATCGATTCAGCTGCTGTTTGCTCAAGTGCCGCATCTGAAACCATTAGAGGCGGCGCACCCGTAGCAGGTTTTCAGCTACTTAACCAATGTACAAACAGCCTTACTCTGGGTAATTCTGCTACCGATAGTAATGCGGAAATTACGGGTGATGATATATCTTATGGTTTCAACCTCGGGTTGTTATTCAACGCCACCGATAGGACACGTTTAGGCGCAAGCTACCGCTCAAAAGTCAATCACACCCTAGAAGGCGAGGCGACTTTCGATGTGAACGATGCGCTTGGAAATATCGTAGTGAACCAAGCAGGTACCACCCTTCAACAAGCAGTGCAGGCATCAGGAGCAAGACTGGAAACCAGAAATGTAACGGCAGAAGCCAGCTTGCCCGACAGCTTTTCTCTTTCTGTAGCCCACCAATATAACAATAAATTAGAGCTCCTAGCAGACGCAACCTGGACAGGCTGGAGTAGTTTTAAGGAACTGAGAGTTGTTGATACCGCAGGTACTGATGTCGCCCTAACGCCTGAAAAATGGGAAGACGTCTGGAGACTCTCAGTGGGTGGAAACTACCAGTACAACGACAAGCTTATTCTCAGAGCGGGGGTAGCCTATGATGAAACACCGATCCCTAGCCCTGAGTTAAGAACTCCTCGTATACCCGGCAATGACCGCACATGGGTTTCATTTGGCGCAGGTTATAAAGTTAAGGAACATATTAGTGTTGATGTAGGTTATTCGCACATCTTTGTTGATGACACCGCTATCAACCACACCAGTGAAGATAACGGCTATACCGTAAAAGGAGTTTATAAAGCAGATGTTGATATTATCAGCGCACAACTCAACTATAAATTTTAGGAATTTGATATGACTAATACACAAGCCTTGGCTAACCTTAAAAAAAATAGCCTTATTCATAAAACTGCCTACATCATATTATGTTCTATATTTGGGCTAACATTAAGTAGTTGTGGTGATAGTACGAATTTTGATTTTGATAACTCACCTCCTTCTGTTGCGCCAAGCACAGCCGCAGCATTTAGCCCTGCAAGTGGCGGCCCTACTACCAACAACCTTCTACTTGAAACAGTCGATACTGATAATAATGGTATCCGATTAAACTTCCCTAACCCACCTATTGAAGGTGGTGAACTTAGCCCTGTAAGAACAGCATTGAACACATTAGATGGATTCTCAACAGTTAATCCAATTACCTTAGCCTTTGCAAAGCCGCTTGATTCAGCTTCACTTATTCTTGGTAAAAGTATTAGAGTTTTCAAGGTAAATACATTCCCAAACAGCCTTGCTATTAGCAACGTAGTAAGTGAGTTAGACTCTTCACACCTTGCGGTCTCTGCGACTGGAACTGATGATAAAACACTCGCATTAGTCCCATTACAACCTTTGGATAGCCATTCTACTTATATGGTGATTCTTACCAATAGTATGAAATTCTCTGATGGCAAGGAAGTATCCGGTTCAACGGATTATCTGATACTGAGAAGTCAGGATGATTTAACTGACCTTCCTACTGGTACGCTTCCTGATTTGACGCAAGCGTTAGGCTTGCAAGGCCTTATCAACTCGATGGAAAACTCTGCTATTAGTTTTTCTACTGCTAATTCAAACGCTGATGATGACATTGCCGAAGCAGATATTACTTTAAGCTGGTCATTCACCACTCAAACCATATCAACCGTTCTAGACGGTCTTGCAAACACAACAGGCGCTGGTGCAATAGTCGCTGCACCCGTTCCTAATCCTGTAGACAATACTAAAACATTGACTACAAAGGACGTAAACCCTGCCTTCTTAGGCATAGCTGACGTTTACATCGGCACATTGGACATCCCGTATTATCTAACACCTCCAAGTGCTCAAAACCCAACCGCACCAAGAACCGAATTCTGGACAGAATCAAACGGACTTAACAGCCCGCCAACCCTTGTAACCACATTAACAGTTCCACTCATTCTCACCATTCCAAATGCAGCATCAGGCAAAACTCAACCTGCATCAGGATGGCCTATCACTATGTACCAACATGGTATTACGCGGGTAAGAACAGATGCCTTGATTCATGCAGACTCTCTAGCGTCACAAGGCATTGCTACTATTGCAATTGACCTTCCATTACATGGCGTGACAGCGACTGATCCTACTGTTAATCCGCTAGCAGCCTTTCATGCATCGAATACTCCTTTTCCTAATGATAACGAATTAACTTTTGACTTGGATTTTGTTAATAACGCTACAAGCGCGCCAGGACCTGATACTAATATTGATGACTCAGGCGCACACTTTCTCAATCTATCAAGCCTATTAACCTCCCGCGACAATATTCGCCAAGGTGTAGTCAATTTACTCGTATTAAGAAATAGCTTGGGCAATATTGCAGGCGTAACCGTCGATACCAACAAAGTGGGCTTAATAGCACATTCATTGGGTGGACTTATTGGTGTACCTTATCTTGCTATAGAAAATCGCTCTACTCCTACATCACTAGTAACAACAGCAGGAGGAATTGCACAACTTGTGAATGGGTCTGCAGCCTTTGGTCCGGTTACTAGAGCAGGTTTAGCTGCTGCTAACCCAGCACTCGCTGAAAATGCCAATCTACAAGCTTTTTTTGGTGCAGCTCAACAAATTCTTGATTCAGCCGATGCTATTAACTTTGCAAAAGCAGCTGCGAACAATCATCCCATTCATATGATTGAAGTCGTCGGTGATGGAACTGACGATAGCTTACCTGATCAGACGGTTCCTAATACTGTCCCTCAATCTCCTCAACCTGACCCTGATTTTGTCCCACTATCTCCTCTATCTGGCACAGAACCACTTGCTCGTATTATGGGACTACAATCTATAGACAGTACTGCTGGCGCTAATAGCATAGTTCGGTTTACACAAGGTGAGCATTCGACATTTCTTACTCCTGAAAGAAGAGCCAGCTCTACAACACCCAATGCTGAATTATTGGATGTATTCGTAGAAATGCACAGCCAAGCTGTTAGCTTTCAAGTTTCTTCAGGTACTGCCATCGTGATTACTGATGATAGTGATATTAAAGCGGTGGCACAGCCATAGGTTCGGTTGTACAAATAGTAGGTAGGTGGATATTCTAAGCCAGCCCTTGATCAAGATATTCTACCCCCTCCCTAACCCTCCCCCTGCTAGGTGGAGGGAACTTTTTGTGCACTTAATAAACAAGGGTTGTAACTTTGACCTTCCTGCTACCAAACAACACCTCAGTAAAAAAGCCTTACGAATAATCGTAAGGCTTTTTTGATTCAAACTTAACTAATAGTAGTTACTACTAACAACGCTCAAACAACCCTGCAGCACCCATCCCCGTGCCAATACACATAGTAACCATTCCATAGCGCCCACCTGTTCTTTGCAGCCCATGTAGCAAAGTCGCAGTTCGTATAGCTCCCGTTGCTCCAAGTGGATGCCCAAGTGCGATAGCACCACCTAAAGGGTTCACTTTTTCAGGATCCATATCCAGCTCGTGCATTACGGCCAAGGCTTGTGCCGCAAAGGCTTCATTCAATTCTATCCAATCCACATCATTAAAGTTAACTCCTGTTTGCTTCATCAATTTAGGAATGGCTTCTTTGGGACCGATACCCATAATTTCAGCAGGCACACCTGCAACAGCAAAGCCTACAAAACGCGCCAAGGGTTCTAAACCCAATGCTTTCATTTTGCTCTCGCTCATTAGCACCACAGCACCTGCACCATCACTCATCTGCGAGCTGTTTCCAGCAGTCACACTACCTTTGGCATTAAATACGGGACGTAATCTATTGAGTGCTTCAATCGTAGAACCCTGACGAGGCCCTTCATCATGCTCAACCCAGCTTGATGTTTGCTGGATCGAACCATCTTCTGCAGGTAGATGATGATGTACTTCATAAGGCAACGTTTCAGCAGAAAAATGTCCAGCAG
>JAZGES010000121.1:0-5357 GCA_036478935.1 Thiotrichaceae bacterium | reverse complement strand
CTTACTTAAATTGCCAAAACAAGAAGACTGCGATTAAAGCGATGCTGACACCGATAATGAATTGAACCATATTTGACGTTGGCGATGTTGCTGATGTTGATTCTTGTCTTGGTGTTACTTGAGGTGTGGGTACTGGTGTAATTCCTTGTGGAGTATCTGCTTGTATCGTTGTAAGTGGCTCAGCCACTACGTTATCTGTTGTAGTACTTGCATCTATTTTCCCTGCAATATCAAACCCTAAAAACTCTTTCTCTATTAACGTGGCATTTTGATATTGCATGAAGCCTTTGCCTTTCACAGTGCCTGTTAATATTTCTTTTATTTCTCCGTGTTGGATAACTAGCGATACATCACGCAGATTTAGTGTGATGGCAATAAAGGTACGCATGGGGTGTTTTGTATCACCAATTTTGATATTTAAACGGGGTGAATGGGTTGACCGTATTTCATGATCGCTTAGACTGACTATGGCTTTTTCGTCAGACACTGTTTTGTTTTGGATGTAGATTTCTCTATCAACATCTTGATGCGTTTTCCATGATTCGACTAGTATAGGTTGCAATTTGATATCCAATAACTGCTGCATTTCTAATAACACTTCTGCGCGTATATGGGTCCAATTGCTTCCTGGGACTTTCTCTTTTATATCACGTCGTAATTGTTGTATTTCTTCAGTGGCTTCTAAGTCACGTATGACAACTTCGGGTAAGTGTTTAAAGTCCGCTTTGTATAAGTCTTGCAGGTTTTTAATCATTGTTAGTGTTCTTGTTGGCAGTTACATCTGACTCATAGATGGCTTCTGTTACCGTAAGCACCTGTTGTCCCATATCTTGGTCGTGGCTAATTATTACTGCAGGAGTTTCTTGGTCAGAAGTTAAAATGAGTTGATGTTGTCCTAAGGATGATTGGTGTTGGTATGTGATGGGTTCAGGTGCAATCTGTTGTCTTTGACGACGTTTGAAAAAAGGAATCCCTGCTAACAATAATCCTAATATCACCATCATGACAGGTAGCCATAACGGCCACACGTAGACAGTTACGGTATTACTTTTCAGGTTTGAGTTGGGTGATCGTGACGATATAGTGGCGCTGTAGATACCAAAGTGAGTGTAGCGATGACCATAGCGTAGCTTTCTACTCCAAGGTGTTATTTCGCCGTCACCGGAGTCTAATTGTAATTCGGTGTCTGCGCCCGGTTGTGCATTTTGAATCCAGAAAACGACTTGCATATCTTCTAGTCGATTGGTGTGAGAGCTGTGTAGCTGTAGGGCGTGGCGGACTGAGTTATTAGTATCCGAAATAGTATCATCAAGGTTTCCAGAAGCATCTAGGGTGAGAGTTTCTACCTCTTTTTCAGAATCATTGATGATGAGGTAGGCATTGGCGGTGGACTCGCGGTTTCTATCGTCTTTAACCAGTAATTCTATCGGGTATTTACCCATTACGAGCTTGTTTGTTTTGATAATAAATTTTTCACCACTGCCTCTGTGTCCTGAACTAATGGACCAATAGAGCCATTGTCGGCTTTCGGGTGCGGTTTCACTGTGGCTGGTGAAGATGGCATCTTCACCCGGCTGCACAGTTAATACTGCTGGGCTGATGACGGCCTCTGGTTCAATCCATGAATCAATGACATGCACAATAATGGGAGGGGAGTTTAGTAAGTAGCTACCCCCTAACTTGGCGACTGCGGATATTTTATAAGTACCTATCTCTTCGAAAGTATGCACTTTGTGCATGCCGGGTTCAGGGATAGGAGCACCATTGATTAGGAACTGATATTCGATCTTTTTAGGATCGATTTGAGGGCTGATAATGGCCTTTAGAATGACAGGCTTGCCGATTTCAGGTCTGCGTGTAGAAGCTTCTACGCGTAGTTCATAGCTTTTATAAGATTGGGGCTGTGGTAGGTTGTATTGCTCTACTTTGCGTTTCGCTTGGACACTCGTTGGTATCATGAAAGCAGTAACAAGCATGATGAGAAGTATTAATCTAGGAAGTGCAGTTGAGCGAGTTAGCAAGATATACTGCCTCTAGGAAGCTGCATGCCTACTTGAATGCTGGTTTGTATAAAGCGCATCCCCATTTTTTTCACGTTTGTTTTAATGGGCTTCATCCCAGTTGTTGCCGTGCCCTATCTCTACTATTAGTGGTACATCCAGTGTGGCGGCATTTTCCATGTGCTGTTTAATTTCCATACTGAAATTTTGCAGGGTTTCTTCTTTTATTTCAAATACGAGTTCGTCGTGAACTTGCATAATCATTTGTGCATCTACTTTGCTTTCTAGTAAATAATCATTAACTGAAATCATGGCTTTCTTGATGATATCTGCTGCGGTACCTTGCATGGGGGCGTTGATGGCGGTGCGCTCTGCATACTTTCTGCGCTGTGCATTTCTTGCATTGATATCAGGTAAGTATAGTCTTCTACCGAATAATGTTTCTACATAGCCTTGTTCTTTGGCTTGTTCACGCGTGCGATCCATATAATCTTGGACACCGGGATAACGTGCAAAATATAGATCAACATAGTCTTTAGCTTCAGTGCGAGAAATATTCAGTTGTTTGGCAAGACCAAAAGCGGACATGCCATAAATAAGACCAAAGTTAATAGCTTTGGCGTTACGTCGTTGATCAATAGTGACTTGATCAACGGCAGTTTCAAATACTTCTGCGGCGGTGGCGGTATGAATATCTCTACCTTCAGCAAATGCATCAAGTAAGCCTTTATCTGCTGACAAGTGCGCCATGATGCGCAGTTCAATTTGTGAGTAATCTGCAGCTAACATTTTATAGCCTGCTTCAGGAATGAATGCTTGGCGGATGCGCCTGCCTTCTTTTTTTCGAATAGGAATATTTTGTAAATTGGGATCAGCAGAGGAAAGTCGCCCTGTTGCAGTCACTGCCTGATGGTAGGAGGTGTGAATACGTTTTGTTGTCTCGTTGATGAGCTTGGGTAGCTTGTCTGTATAGGTTGATTTGAGCTTGGTCATACTGCGGTAAGCCAGAATCAGCTGTGGCAGTGGATATTCATGCGAAAGCTCTACTAGCACATCTTCTGCGGTAGAGGGTTGGCCTTTTGGAGTTTTTCGAAGAACAGGGATTTCAAGTTTTTCGAAAAGAATCTTTTGTAGTTGCATGGGGGAGTTGAGGGTGAACTCTTCTCCAGCGAGCTCATAACAGTCAGCTTCAATGGTTTTCATTTGTTCGGCTAACTCGGTTGATTGCGTCGCTAACAGCTCGGCATCAACTTGTACGCCATTACGCTCGATGGAGGATAAGACACTTAGTAAGGGCAACTCTACATCACGGTATAGCTTGGCTTGGTCTGCTAATTTTTCTAGCTGAGGCCAGAAGAATTGGTGCAAACGTAAGGTCATGTCTGCATCTTCGGCAGCATAGGGCGACGCTTTTTCTAGTTCGATTTGATTGAAAGTGAGTTGTTTCTTTCCTTTGCCCGCAATTTCTGTGAAGGCTATATTTTTATGACCTAGATAGCGATCACAAAGCGTGTCCATATCATGACGGCTGGCAGTGGAGTTGAGTACATAGGATTCGAGCATAGTGTCATGTTCTATGCCTTGCAGCTCAATGCCATGATTTAATAACACACTACGGTCATATTTTAGGTTTTGACCTACTTTTTTAATCGCTGGGTTTTCTAGTAAAGGCTTGAGCAAATGTAGTGCTTTGTCTCTATCTAGCTGTTCGGGAACACCTAGATAATCATGCGCTAGTGGTAAATAAGCAGCAGTGCCAGCTTCTATGCAAAAGGAAACTCCAACGATACGGGCATCCATATAGTTGAGGCTGGTGGTTTCCGTATCAAAGGCGATGAGGTCTGCTGTTTCTAGCTGCTTAAGCCATTTATCAAAATCATCCTGAGAGAGTATTGTTTGATAATCTGTTTTGATGTCGGTGCTGACCGGAGCTTGAGTACCTTCATCGTTGCCACTGTTACTAATATTGCCTAGTTTAGCTAGACGACCACGTAACCCATAGCGTTCGTATAATTCAGCAAGGCGTTTAGTGTCTTGTGGATTAAATGCGAGGGTGTTGGGAGAGCAGTCTATATCTAGGTCACATTTAATAGTGACCAGTTCATAAGAAAGGGGAAGAAATTTTAATGACTCACGTAGGTATTCGCCTACCTTGCCTTTAAATTCATCAGCACATTTCATTACGTTTTCTAATGTGTCGTACTGAGCAAGCCACTTTACGGCAGTTTTGGGGCCGACTTTTGGCACACCGGGAATGTTATCTACTTTGTCGCCCATTAAAGCTAAATAATCTTTGATGCGATTAGGCGCAACACCGTATTTTTCTTTAACGCCTTCGATATCGTGGAAGGTATTGGACATGGTATTAATCAAGCTGACTTGTTCATTGACTAGTTGCGCCATGTCTTTGTCACCAGTAGAAATAATAACATTACCGTCATAAAGCTTAGACATGGTGCCAATGACATCATCAGCTTCTACATAAGACTCAATAATCAGTGGATAGCCTTGTGCTTTAATAATATCTAGCAAAGGTTCAATTTGGATACGGAGATCATCGGGCATGGGTGGACGAGTCGCTTTGTACTCTGGATATAAGTCATTGCGAAAGGTTTTGCCTTTGGCATCAAAAATAACCGCCATATGATCCGGATCATAGTCTTTACGCAACTTGTCCAACATATTCAACACACCATGGATTGCACCTGTTGGCTCGCCGTGTGAGTTAATTAATGGGGGGAGGGCGTGAAAGGCTCTAAACAGATAAGAGGAGCCGTCTACTAGCACCAATGGTTTAGTGGTATTTTTATCTATCATAGTATCCGTAATTGTCTTGTTGTATGCTTCAGGAATGGAAGCTTAATAACACTGTCATTATGACGAAGTAATTTTTCTTCTGCTTCGACTATCTCATGAGGAATATAGTTATTCTACATGACGATTGAGATAGTTGAAGCAGGAGGAAAAGGACGAGTCAGGATGATAGTGTTATTGAGTTTCCATTCCTCAAACTTCTAATTGTTATGTAGTATATGCTATGTCGAATCCAGTAACAGCCCCGAAAGTCCCCCTTTTTGATACGCCGATCACTGCGGAGGTCGAATCGTTGCGTCCGCACTATACGCCGGAGAAAAAAGAACAAGTTAAACAGCGTATAAAAGCTTTATTAAAAGAACAAAATGCAGCCTTGGTGGCACATTATTATGTGGATGCTGATTTGCAAGAGCTGGCTGAAGAAACAGGTGGATATGTTTCAGATTCACTGGATATGGCTAGATTTGGCAATGAACACCCAGCAACCACTTTGGTTGTCGCAGGTGTGCGATTTATGGGAGAAACCGCGAAGATATTGACACC
>JAZGES010000120.1:0-7024 GCA_036478935.1 Thiotrichaceae bacterium | reverse complement strand
CACTCATGCGAAGCCAGAAAGCTCAGCTTGTAAATGAGTCTATTGAACAAAAAGAAACAAGCCCCATAACTACGGATGGTTACGAAACCTATTCCGGTTTAGATAACAGCATTCCGCAACGCTTCATGGTGGATTTGACAGGGCGTAATGAATACACCGCCAGCATAATGGCGCATACCACCTTGCACTTCTTTAACCAAACACGAGGTATTAGTGAAGAAGAGGATTTATGCCTTAATCTCGCTATCAGCCCTGATGATCATCAAGTAGATTGGGACTTATCGTCACCTGCTAGTGAGGAGATATCAGGTAATGAATGCTTCAGCCAACTACCTACACAAGCTCCATCGGATGCAAAATATGCACCTTTACCCGACTACTTAAAAAGCGATAAAAAGCTCAGAAGTGCCACCACCGAGTTAAAAGGCTGGTTATACCATGAACATAAGCTAGAACTTTTCCGCTGTCGTAGCCCGAAGCTAGAATCCAAGCCTTATGAATCACTCGTAGATTTTAAAGTCAAAGTGAATGACCTGCTCAATGAGAAGAAAGAAATAGAAATTGAGAAGCTACAAGAGCGCTATGGAAAAAAAGAAGATACCTTGCTCAAACGACTAGCTCGTGCAGAAGAGCGCCTTGAGAAAGAAGAATCTGACACAACTGGCTCCATGTTTACCACAGGCATTGCGGTATTAGGTGCATTGTTTGGTCGATCTTCCACTGCAAAAGTAGGACGTGCTATCAGCCGAGGTAGGCGTATGCTCAAAGAAAAAGGCGATGTAAGCCGCGCTGAAGGTCGTATCGAAGAAGTTAAAGAGGATATTGAAAAGCTTGAGTATGAACTTGAGGATAAAATCGATGAGCTCGCTGAAAAGTTTGATGTCGATGCGGTAACTATTGAGGAATTCGCTATTAAACTTAGAAAAACAGATATTGAAGTTGAGAGTATTGCTGTTGTTTGGAAAGCTTCGTAGGGAAGTCGCCACAATTCAATTGTAGGCAAGAGTTTTTTCTAGTATCGAGGCTCTGCCTCGATACTCAGTCTTGACGGTTCCGCCGTCTATTTCCAAACTGTAATAAAACCCTAAAAAAACGGCAGAGCCGTAAGAGTTAGATGCACGAGGCAGAGCCTCGTGCCAGATGAGCCTAGACTCCAGATAAAATTAAGAGGAGCCCTTAAGTACTAAGGCTATAATCATAGGGATCCTTGATGTCTTCCATAGTTTCATTATTCATAAAATACGTTTGAAGCTCCATCAGTTCTATAACTCCCTTCATAATAACGTCTTTTATTTCCGCATTAGTTATGTCATCTTCTTTTGGATTGTCTACCTTATTTAAAAGATCGGCAAGTCCTTCTATTCTCTCTAATAATATTTCAAGAGGAAGAACAACCTCACGAACCTTACTCTGAATTCTCTTTTCCATCATACTATCTTCAAAATCAACAATATATCTAACAGCTACAGAGTCATCACGACTTAATGAATTGGTATTATCGTTATCCTTTAAAGATATGCTTGTAATATCTGAGTCTTTATCTACTCCTACAGGAAGGCGAAAGCCTTGAAGTAACTGCACTGATTGTTCTTGAGACAATTGGCTTATAGCAGGTTGTATTGCACGAGGTGGATTATTATTAGAGCGAAAATCAGGCGAACTATTCAATGGAGTAACGGTGTTTGGTTGACGCAGAGTATTATTGTTGATTGGGGTATTATTAATTTTCACTCTTATTCTCTCCATAGAATATAAGAATCATTTCATTAACAAACTAATCTATAGATTGTAGAAAATTTGAGAAGCTTAATACGATTTATGGCGCATCTCAAGCGATGACTGGCATAGAGTTAAAAAAGGATTTAGTCAGGTTTTATCAAGTCGTAGAAACGTCTCTGTTTTGTCCTTCTGAGTCTCGTCAATATCTTCACTCAAGAAACCACCAGTTTACCGTCTCTGTATACTTCCCATAGCGCTTGATAATCGCTGCTGTGACCCCTTTACGTATATTTTTCAATCTCTTTAAATTATTAATAAGTCAATTATATTATTTTTAATAGATGTTTTTATTATTGGATAAATTTATTATATTGAAGATGATATTAATTTATTATTTAGACTTGTAAAGTTTCGGGTTGAAGCTTATCTTGCATTTTATTTATTTCTAACTACAAACCCATAAAGATTATATATTTATACTTTTCAGTAATGTTTATTTATAAAAAATAATAAACACTATCAATTAACCACACTTATGACAATAAAAAAATAAATACAATATGTTGTTTTTTAAGCTATATATTAAGTATTAATAATTGGTACTTATACCTATCATTTCTAGTAGTTATACCAATTATTTAATAAACCGTTAAGCAGTTCTAAACGAAGCCTATCTACTAATGGAAAGGGATTTCCCTATATTACTAGTATATGTAAAATACTTTATTAAAATCCTAATATTTTTAATATTAGTTGTGCTAAATGTATGGATTTTTTATTTACCGTACTACCTTAGCAGTACATATATACACAGGGACTATTTCTCTTCATTTTAATAAAACGTAAGAGGAAAACACAATGAAACTACCTTATTCAGAACCAGATCCTGCTGGTTCAGAGCGCGCTCGCAACGCCAAAAAAATTCGTGATCTAGCGACCGAAGTATCACGCCTCCAACCTCAGGCATCTACTAAAAGCAACTCAGAAGAAGCAGATCATTTTGACAAGTTTCCTGCTAATTTTACCAAAGGATTGATACACAATAAGTGGGGAATACTTAAAGAGCCTTATCACTATCGATGTTTTGTCGAAGCAATTAACTCTTCAGATCGTAATCTATTTGAAAAAAGTGTACCAACGTTTAATGATGCTATTAACAATGGCAAAGAAGAGTATTCTTGTAAAATTGAACGTGATAAAGATCATTGCTTAGTTGAAAAAATTAAAGAAGTTGATAAACCTTGTACAAAAAAAGCACCTCCTAAAGTACCGCCGCCTTGCGAGAAAGAAAAGCATAAATCTTGTCCTGACTGGAGAGGTTGGGAAAGCCCAAGATGTGGACATGTCTATGAATTAGAAGGTCCTGACTCTGGTACTGTTGCAATGTCACCAGCACCGCGAATTGGCTCAAGCGAGCTGTCCGCTGAAATGGCTGAAGTATATAGTTTGGCATTATTACGTGATACGCCCTTCACAGAGATTAGTGGGATTGGCTATGAAAGAAAGGCTGCTTCAAAATCCAATACCATTCTTTCACCAAAAAAAATTGTGGGTTGGTTAAACGAGATGGCTTTTTTTAGTTGTAAAGTCGAGGATAAGGATAAGAACTGTGATCTAAAGAAGCCACCCTGTAATTATTCATCAACCCCTTGTAATAGGGACAAAAGAGGGTTTAATAATTTTGAGCGTAATCGTCGCTATGCCCGAACTCTTTCTGATGATGGAGAATTAAAACAAGAGAATATTTTCCGAGGCTCAACAAAAGGCGCTCACAATGGTCCTTATATATCACAGTTCCTTTTAATCGGGACGGAATCTATAGCTGGCTGCCGTTCAGACAGCAGTGATAGTGAGAATAATGCTAAGTCTAATTTAGCAGATGGTTATATCCCTTATGGTTCTCAAGTGATCGATCAACGCACTAACACACATACACAAGGCTTGGATTATATGACAAATTGGCCAAGCTGGCTTGATGTCCAAAATGGTGCTGATGTAGGAAGTGCAGAACAGTTTGAATCTAAACGCCGTTTCATTACTACACCACGTGACCTTGCTACCTATGTTCATCATGATGCTTTATACCAAGCATATTTGAATGCCTGCCTCATTCTTTTAGCAAAGAAAATACCTCATTCCAAAGGTTTTCCTGAACCTAGCGCTTCTGGGGTTCGTACTGACTTTGCCACATTTGGGGGCCCTCATATCCTTTCTTTGGTAACAGAGGTTGCTACACGATGCCTGAAAGCGGTAAGGCGCCAAAAATTTAACTACCATCGACGTGGAAGACCAGAAGCTTTAGGTGGTAGATTAACGCTACTGTGTTTGGATAAGGGGTGTAAGATTGGTAAAGCCGAAGCTGCCTACGAAAAAACCTTAACTGACATTCCTGTAGGCCTTAAAAAGGCAATCAAAACTCATAATAAAAATCAAAATGAGAAGGAAAATCGAAAGATATTCTGTAAAAAGAAAAAAGCAGGTAAGAGCACTATGAATACACCTGATGATAGCATCAAAGAACAAGATTTCATAAATGGAAACTTGTTGCTTCCTATGGCTTTCCCCGAAGGCTCGCCCATGCACCCCTCGTATGGCGCAGGTCATGCAACGGTCGCAGGGGGCTGTGTCACCATGCTAAAAGCCTTCTTCGAAATGTATGAAGATCATGATAGTGGGATCGAAAGAAAGCTCGTGGATGGTAATGGTAGTCCGTTTTCTTTTGTGCCAGAAGTAGATGGTTCTTCCTTGATTGACATGTTTTCTAGTGATCGTTTTAAAAATATTAAGTTAGATTTTACTCATCTAACCATACAAGGCGAATTAGATAAACTAGCCGCCAATATCTCAATAGGACGAAATATGGCAGGTGTTCATTTCTATTCAGATTATTATGATTCTTTGCGTATGGGAGAACGAATAGCAGTAGGTATTCTAATCCAGCAATCACCCACTTACGGTGATTATATGGAAGTTAGCTTTAAGAGCTTCGATGAAGATATGATTACCATCAGTGGTGAAGCTGGGAGCTGTCCATCTCTTTCCATTATGGATAAAGACGGAAAATCTGTTGCTCCTAATGATTGGTGGTTGCGCCATGTCGTTGGTAAAGAAATTTCTGAGGACTTAGTAATTTAAACCGGAGTATTCCCTGACGCCAATCAAGCAACAGGGGATATGTTTGAAGAATAGAGGATAAACGAGTTAATACACTTGGACATCTACTCACAGGGCACTGAATCCTTATAAAGCTAGTAGAATCCTACTTCTCAAAAACAGCAATAGACTCCACATGTGCGGTATGTGGAAACATATCCATCACACCAGCACCCAATAATTTGTACCCATGGGTATTCACCAACTCACCAGCATCTCTGGCTAGAGTTCCCGGGTGACACGAAACATAAACTATACGTTTCGGTGCAAGCTTACCAATGTGAGCAATGACTTCTTTTGCACCTAAGCGTGGCGGATCTAGTAGCACTTTGTCATAAGACTGCTTTAGCCACTTTTCATGCTGCATCTCTTCCATCAAGTTACAGAAGTGGTAGCTGGTATTCTCAATTCCATTATTGCGTGCAATTTGCTTTGCACGTTCTACCATTACAAAATCACCTTCAACACCAGTTACATGCTTGGCGGTTTTTGCTATGGGTAAGGTAAAGTTTCCTAGCCCACAGAACAAGTCAAGCACCGTGTCTTCAGCAGTCAGTTCAAGCAGCTCAACCGCTTTTGATACCATCTGGCGATTGATATCAGTATTCACCTGAATAAAATCAAGCGGCCCAAAATCAACGCGAGTCCCAAATTCAGGGTGTTGATAAAACAATTCAGCTTGCTCTGGATACAACAATTTAACAGTATCTGGCCCACCTGATTGTAAATACACTTGAAAACCACTCTCTTTAGCAAAAGCCGTTAGCTTATTGCTATCTTCATCAGACAGGTCTTCAAGATGACGGAATATCAATGCCACTTGCTCATCGCCTATTGAGACTTCTATTTGTGGAATGGTTTGCTTAGCTTCTAGTGTAGTAATCAATGCTTGTAAATCAGTCAAATGATGCCCTACTGATTCATGTAGCACTTCACATTGTTCAAGATCAGCAAGAAAGCTATTACGCTTTTCACGAAAGCCAACTAATACCTTATCCTTTTTGAAAACAAACTTAGCGCCTA
Source organism: Thiotrichaceae bacterium (assembly GCA_036478935.1). GTDB lineage: Bacteria > Pseudomonadota > Gammaproteobacteria > Thiotrichales > Thiotrichaceae > HyVt-477. The sequence continues at coordinate 1,129 of JAZGES010000120.1, read as the reverse complement.
GTCGTGCTTTTTTACGATAGCCCCATGGTTCTGCTGTCATCGCCTCAAACACTTCAGCAGGCTCTACTTTGCCAATATGCTTAAGGTTATCCAGCATCGCTTGTTGTTTGTATTTGATTTGTGCCGGTGCCGACATATGCTGCAAGCTACAACCACCGCATAGTCCAAAGTGTTTACATTTGGGCACTACACGATCTTCAGATGCACTTAAGACTTCTAACGTTACACCTTCATCATGCTTCCGACGTTTGGAGGTATATTGAAACATAACCTTTTCGCCAGGCAATGCACCATCAATAAAAATAGCTTTACCATCAATATGCGTAACGCCACGACCATCATGGCTTAAGGATTCAATAGAAGCTTCTACAGGTTCTTGAGGAAGGCGTTTGCGACGACGTGCCATGAGTGGTAACCAGCTTGTTTATAAGACGGGCGATAATAGCAGATGGAATAACAGAGACAAAACTACTTTGATTCTCAGCTTCCCTTCTTAGTTCTCAATAACACCTTTAACTTGCTCGGTAGTTTGTTTCTCACTTTTTTTACTATCTTTGTCCAAGCTGGGTCTGGGTATAAAAACATAGCCCCAGAGACCACCCACTTTAACGGCTGCATAGCCTTCACTTACACGAAAAACATCATCATAATGTTCGGATAGTGGTCGACCTTGTGTGTCTATAAAGAAACGGTTTTTATCACTGACCACGACAGCTACACCATCATGGAAATCATAGGCTCTATCATATTTAAGTGGGATAACAACTTCATTTTTCTTATTAATATAACCCCACTTGCCTTTTTTCTTGACACTAACTAGCCCTTCTGAAAATGAGGAAACATTCTGAAAAGTATCCTTGATTACCGTATTACCTTTATTATCAACAAAGAACCACTCCCCTAATTTTTTTGATACCGGTAGCATGCCTTCTGAATATTTTTTCATATTGGCAAAGCTTGGCTTAATTAAAGTGTTTTTATCAGAATCAACAAGCCCCATCAGGTGATTCAATTTAATGACGCCATGACCTTCAGAAAAATCGTAAGCTTTTTGAAATAAAGGCAGAAACAACCATTGCTTACCTGTTTTATCTTCACCCCATTCACGCAATGCATAACCCCAACCTTC
>JAZGES010000119.1:0-9619 GCA_036478935.1 Thiotrichaceae bacterium | reverse complement strand
GTTAACACTGCTAATAGAATCATGGTCATTGCAAGTACAGCGGTTCCGTTTTGCTTATGAAGACTGGGCTTGGTTTGTTTAGTATTATTTTTATTATTCATGGTGTTTTTTATTGTTATCTATTAATCGTCCCAAGGTATTTGTAGTTAAGTCTCATGAACCAATTACTTACGGTGCGCCTCGTGCCTCGGCACACCCTGCAAATTTGATACTTCCTTATAGATTTTTGAGTGTTACATAAGTTGTAAAAACCTGTCGTTGTCGCTTATCCGCAGAGTCCGATGCAGTAGTGTCTTTAGTGAAAGTAAAATGGGTGCTATCAAAGCTATAGGAGTTATTGTTGATAGTGATATTGTTGTTTTCACTAAACAGTAGAAGGCTGATGCCAATAGTGTGGACTTGATCCCACTCTGCTGTTGATACCGTCGAAGCATCACTGTACTTATCAATACTGCCATTACCGTCGGTATCAATTCCGTAGATATATTGTATGTTTTCCACGTTAGGGATTATTTCTATTGCTGTGGTTACAGCAGCTTGGTCGGAAGAAGTAGTGAGTCGTCCTTCAAATAGAGCGGTGTTGCCATTTGTTCCCGTTCTTAGGAAATAGACTAGTGTCTCTAGCGTGCCAATGGTCGCAGTGTTGTCAAAAAGGTTAGTAGGCAGTGTTGCATTCCCTGGTGCTGGCGCGGAGGTGCCTACAGATAGGGTAACCGTTGTTTCCCCAACAACAGTTGCGCTATCTGCGCTGTCAATTTGAAATATTGAAGCTTTTTCAATATCAGTGGCAATAACAATATTTCCAGTGCTGTAGCCTGATGCGGCATCAATAGTAAATGAGCTGCTGGATGCCTGAGTGGTTAGATTAGACTCGTTAGTCATACTTTTTAGAATTAATACATCCGTTCCATCTCTGATGCCTGTTACTCCTGCGATGGTACTGGAAGAATCAACATTGTTATGTCCAAACACGGGTATTTCTATATTCCAGAGTGGGCTAGCGGGTGTATTTAAATTATTTTCAGTGCCATTTATATACCCACTGTAAAAACCCGAATAGCCTGCACTACTTATCTTCCTTTCTAATCTGTTAATAATAAAACGGCTGTTTTTCAGAGTGCCTGAGACTGCTTGCTGTATCCGGTAAGAATCTTTATTGGAGGAGTAGAGACTTAATGCGCCTGCAATGAGAAAGATTCCGAGTAAAGATGAAATCATTACTTCAATTAGGCTAAAGCCGCATTGCTGACTTTTTATCCGAGATTGCATGAGCTGCTTTCTTTGCTTTCGTGGCTTAGCTTGGCAAGATAGTCGTGTGATTATTTTCATAATTGCACCGAAATGATTTGTTCCATGCCGTCCACAGCTTCACTGAGCTGCACTTTAATTGCGCACATTCCAGAGGAGTCACAGTGAATGCCCGCTTTTACGCCTGGCACCGCATTATTTAGGTTATTGAACCAACGGTAACTAATAGTCTGTGATGAAGTGGCATCATTGGCAGGTGCAAGGTCTGTACTAAATATCCTTAGTGCTCCAGTATCGGTATTTGCTGCTGTAATATTAAATTCACCATTAAGTGCGGCGGGTTTGTTAGCAATTAACTGTCCCACCATTTCTTTTATGGCGATCATAGTTTGAGTGTTCGCTGAGGAAACAGAAGTAGCATTGACAGAAGAGATTTGAAGTCCAGCAAGTCCAATTAATCCAAAAGCTGAGATAACTACTGTAATAAGTACTTCCAACAGGCTAAACCCCTGTTGTTTTGTACTTAAGGATTTTCTGCCTTTGTGTCTATTTTTGTGAAAAGGAAGTGTGCGATTTACTAGCTGCATGTGTCGGATACTCCTTCATTTATTATAATATTGCCTGAGAATGAGACCTTAATAATGCGTGCTAATAAGCCATCATTGTCAGGCCCGCATAGAGTGAATTCGCCACTAGATGAGGCACCTGAGGTGGCGACAATAGGCTCACCCATAGGATTAAATGCTAGACTGGTGTCGAAGCTTGATGTTTCGGATTTAAGTGTGAAGTTAGTAGCACTAGGAGTGTAACTGTATATAAGCTCTTCGCCTGTATCTTGGGTTCCATCGTTATCTGTATCTTCAAAAATATCCCAACCATCTTGCCAAGTAGTACTACTGGCAGTTGTGGGTTTTATAGTAACTTGGATATTACGTTTAATGGCCTCATTCTGGGCAAGGTATAGCGCCATTTTAAAATCATTGGAATAAGCTATGGTGGTGTTTTTGAGAAAGATTGTTTTCAGCGATGGCATGGCAGCGGCAGTGAGGATGCCGAGAATGCTAACCGTAACGATTAGTTCAACGAGGGTAAATCCGGATTGGTTGCTTTTATTATTCATTATTATTAGTAACTAGGTTAAGCATTATTATATTTATTATTGGTGCTCACGTGCGTACACGCTTTTATTACTAATGATTATATCCTCCTTTTATCAATAATGATTGTCCGTTCATCGTAAAGTAAGGATTGAGAGATGTTTAAATAGTAGAGGTACTGACATTTCCTTATATGAAGCCATCGAAGCCAATATTAAAAGAGCTTATGGATATACACCTTTTTGCAAGTGCTAAAGACGACCCAACCTCTTACCCTACAGGTTTGTTTAAGTTCTCAGCACTGCTCCCACGGCAATTGATGAAACCTCCAACCTCCAACACTACCACGATGATGTTTTTCATCCTGTTCGCCTTCAAAGCCTTCGTTAATATGAGCAACGTGAGTAAACCCAGAATCAAGTAGAAGCTCCCCCGCCAGCTTTGAACGTTTGCCACTACGGCAGATCAAAATAATAGGAGAGCCTTTATTTTCGCTGACAACGCTGAGTTTTTTATTGAGTGCTTGCGCGACCTCTGAGACAAAAGTAGGGTTTATTTCCCAGTCAGGTTCGTCGATCCAAGCAATGTGAATGGCGCCGACGGGATGGCCTACAAAAAGAAATTCCATGGATGATCGCACATCAATGTGGATAGCATCTTTGTCCTTTTCTAAAAAAGTGAAGGCCTCTGTTGGAGATAGATTGATTAATTCAGCCACTTTATGCTCCTGATTTTTAGTCCATGTCTTAAGAAAAATCTGATCAAGTTCAAGAAACATCGTCATACCTGCGAAGGCGGGTATCCAAGTGTAGGCACCGTGCCATTTGTTGAAATGGATTCCCGCCTTCGCGGGAATGACGGAGACTTAATCAGAGGTTCCTTAAAGATAGCTCATAAATAGCCTTCTTAGGAGGAAGATAAGTTTTTTTGCAAGTATTGGATAATTTTTGACTAGTTTTTAGTGGTTTTTTAGTAGTATTGCGGTAAGTAATGCACTGATTACTTGATTCAGACGGCGATGTTCCTATAATACGTTTCCTCAAGGAAACTAAGTTGCTTTTAGCTATTTAATTCCTACTATTTAATTTACTTTGGAATATCATTTTGATCTCAGCATCTAGCGTAACTATGCAGTTTGGCGACAAGCCTCTGTTTGAAAATGTATCTATCAAGTTTGGCAACGGCAATCGCTACGGTCTAATTGGTGCAAACGGCTCTGGTAAGTCAACCTTCATGAAAATATTGAGTGGAGAATTAACACCAACAGCAGGTAATGTATCGGTTGATCCTGATATTCGCGTTGCTACATTAGGACAGAATCAATTTGCTTTCGAAGAGCATAACGTTATTGATACGGTCATCATGGGTAATAAAAAGCTATGGGATATCAAAGCAGAGCGTGATCGTATTTACGGTTTAGCTGAAATGTCTGAAGAAGACGGCATTAAAGTGGCAGATTTAGAAATAGAATTTGGCGAGATGGATGGTTATACCGCTGAATCTCGTGCAGGTGAACTGCTACTTGGACTAGAGATTCCAGAGTCACAACATTTTGGTCCAATGAGTGCAGTTGCACCCGGTTGGAAACTACGTGTGTTATTAGCACAGGTTTTATTTGCTGATCCTGATGTGTTGCTACTTGATGAGCCTACCAACAACCTAGATATTAACACCATTCGCTGGTTGGAAAGACTGATCAATGAACGTAAAAGTACCATGGTGATTATTTCGCACGATAGACACTTTCTAAATAGTGTTTGTACTCATATGGCGGATCTGGATTATGGCGAAATCACCATGTTCCCTGGTAACTATGACGAGTACATGACGGCTGCCACGCAATCCCGTGAGCAAATGCAGAATGAAAATGCCAAGAAGAAAGTCAAGATGGCAGAGTTGCAAGCCTTCGTAAGTCGTTTCTCTGCAAACGCCTCTAAAGCTAAGCAAGCTACTTCTCGTGCAAAGCAACTGGATAAGATCAAACTGGTAGACATTAAACCTTCTAGTCGCGTAAATCCTTATATTCGCTTTGAACAGAAGAAAGAATTGATCCGTCATCCCGTCGAAGTGAAAGGTCTTAGCAAAAGTTATGATAAGCCTTTATTTCGTGACCTTGATTTGATGATAAAGGTGGGTGAACGTGTTGCTATTATCGGGCCTAACGGCATTGGTAAAACCACCTTGCTAAAATGTTTAGCGGAACAAGTAAGCCCAGATAGCGGCTCTGTTAAATGGTCAGAAAATGCCAATTTAGGTTACTTTGCTCAAGATCATACAGACGATTATGAAAAAGATATGAACCTGTTTGACTGGATGGATCAATGGCGAGGTGAGGGCGATGATGAACAAGAAATTCGTGGCGTACTAGGTCGTTTATTGTTCTCCAAGCCACAGAGTGAAAAATCAGTAAAGGTTATTTCTGGTGGAGAGCAGGGTCGCATGTTGTTTGGTAAGCTGATGTTGACCAAACCTAATGTGATGTTGATGGATGAGCCTACCAATCACTTGGATATGGAATCTATTGAATCATTGAACCTTGCGTTAGAGAATTATCCCGGAACCTTATTTTTCGTAAGCCATGACCGTGAGTTTGTTTCTTCTTTAGCTACGCAGATTATAGAGTTGTCGGAAAATGGTTTGACGCATTATATGGGTACTTATGAGGATTATTTGCAAAGTCAGAGCTAAAAAATATTAGTTTTACAATATTTTCCTTTAGGGAATTCTGAGTAAGTTTCCGTCATTCTCGCGAAGGCGGGAATCCATTTCAATAAATGGCACGGTGCCTACCCTTGGATACCCGCCTTCGCGGGTATGACGATGTTTCTTGAACTTGATTAGAGTTTCCTTAGGGGAGTATTTTTTTGGACTGTAACTAAATTAATCTAAACCACTGATTGTCTGTTTCTATTTACAGACCTATCAGATTTTACTATGGTTGGAAGCAGGTGCTTCTAAAATAATAGTAAATAAAACCATCATGAAAAAAATCCTCTTTAGCTTTTTCCTTCTTGTATTGATTCATCCAGTTATTAGTCAAGCTGATAATGCTCTAGCACGATTTTCACAACTCAAAAATGCGGGTTTGTTGATGTTAGATAGCAAAGGGAAAGCCCTTATATCTGATCATGCCAACACGCCATATATTCCAGCTTCAACCACCAAATTAGTGACTGCATGGCTCGCCTTAAACCGTTGGGGTGAAAGCCATCGTTTTAAAACTCATTTTTACTTTGATAAAGCGACTCATACGTTATGGGTTAAAGGCAGTGGTGATCCCTTTTTAGTATCAGAAGAGTTAGCGGTGATAGCAAAAAACTTGAAACAGCGAGGTGTGAATCAGGTAGATACAATTGCACTAGACACTTCATTTTTTCAACATAACTTAGTGATGCCGGGAACAGGACGTACTAATAATCCTTATGATGCAGTGCCTTCTGCATTAGCTGCAAACTTCAATACCGTTAATATTAAAAAAGTAAATGGAAAGGTTGTTTCTGCAGAGTCACAAACTCCTTTAACTCCTTATGCAAAAAGCATGTCTAAACGATTTAAGAAGGGCAAGCTGCGGGTGAATACAGGACGTGATCCACGAAATGCAGAGAACTATTTTGCTGAGTTGTTAGCTGCATTTTTACGACAGAATGGGGTGAAAGTGGGCGCCAGAATTATTGGCGATAATCTTCCATTGCACCAGCCAGTTTACACACATGTGAATAGCAAACCGTTAGGTGAAATGATTAAACCTATGATGAAGTACTCAACCAACTTTATCGCCAATCAGCTTGTTTTAAAGATGAGTGCAGAGCAGTACGGTCGCCCTGCTAATGCTGCTGATGTTCAACGTTATATGCAACAGACCTTGGCAAATAGATTTCATTGGAGCAAGTTTACGATGAAAGATGGGGCTGGCTTATCAAGAGCTAACCGCTTATCACCAAGACAGTTGGTGGATTTGTTACAAGCGTTTAAGCCGTGGAAACATTTGTTGCCAGAGATAGAGCAGGGCGTGTTTGCAAAATCAGGCACTTTGAATAAAGTCAGCACCCTAGCAGGGTTTATTGAAGACAATGGTCAGCTAAAACCATTTGCACTGATGATGAACCAGGGAGTACCCTATAAATTCCGAAATAGAATAGCTAGAGAACTTGCGAAGAAATAGTAAGTGCTTGTAGGGAATATGATGAGTTGCTATAGATGTATGCGAGTTAATACTATTAGATCCATTATCTTTGTACTATCAATAGTATTGCTCGCGTCTTGTGGTAAAAAAAAAGAGGCTGTAGGAGATCCAGAGTCGGCTATTCAACAACCTGATGTAATGACATCACCACCTTCATCTCCTCAAACAACTTCACAAATAGCTATACCGCCAGAGCCGCCTTTTATAGCAGAACCCATCGAAGAAATTCCTCGTGAATACACTTTTTTTGAGAAGCTAGCGCAGGCAGCATTAGAAAGAACCACGCATGATGTGACCTACGATGGTCGATATCAGAAGATAGCCTATCCGATGGGCGATGTACCGGATTCTATTGGAGTCTGTACTGATGTTGTTATTCGTTCGTATCGTCAACTAGGTATAGACCTGCAACAGTTATTGCATGAAGATATTCGCAAGCATTTCAAAAAATACCCTAACCAACAAAGATGGGGTCTAACGCGTCCAGACACTAATATCGACCACCGAAGAGTACCGAATTTGCGTGTGTTCTTTACACGCTTTGGGTCATCACTAGCCGTGACTGAGCAAGCCGAAGACTACTTACCCGGTGATTTAGTGACTTGGAAGTTAAATGGAAAAATGGTGCATATTGGTATCGTGGCGGAAGAAGTTTCCTATACTAATGCTTTACGGCATTTGATTATTCACAATATTGGCAGAGGTCCAGAGTTAGGGGACATCCTGTTTGATTATGAAATCACAGGTCATTATCGTTACTCGCCAAATGAAGAAGAAATATGAGGTTAGTGTCTGGATGATATTTAGAATGAAATTCAAATTACCTTTTTTAACAGCACTTGTTTTTATAGGCCTAGTTATGACACAACCTGTTATTGCCAACGATTCGCAAAAGATCACCATAGGGCAGTTAGCCCCTGATTTTTCATTAATGGATCAAGACCAAAAACTTAGGACACTTAGTAAAATGCGCGGGCAATGGGTGGTTTTGTATTTCTACCCTAAGGACGAAACGCCGGGATGTACAGCTGAAGCATGTAGTTTTCGAGATAACCTAGTAGCCATACAAGCAAGTAATACGGTCGTTTGGGGCGTTAGTGTGGATAATTCAGAAAGTCATGCTGAGTTTGCAGAAAAACATAAACTGCCTTTTACATTGCTAGCCGATTCAGGCGGTAAAGTGGCTAAGCAATATGGTTCATTGCTCAATATGTTTATTATCAAAGTAGCGAAACGACATAGCTTTATCATTAATCCCCAAGGTAAGATTGCCAAGATTTATCGTCAGGTTAACCCTAAGCAACATGTGGAAGAAATAATTAAGGACTTGAAGTCATTACAAGCACAATCTTTATAAAGCAGTGCTGTCTATGCTATTTGGAAGTGAGGCTTAGAGGCTGTGCAAGTATTACATTTGTCGCCCTCTTAGAAGAGGGGTTGAGAGGGATTTAAAGAGGTTAGTCGTAAGCGGATAATTTAAAGAAGCTGAATAATTAAAAACATCGTCATACCCGCGAAGGCGGGTATCCAAAGGTTGGCACAGTGCCATATGTTGAAATGGATTCCCGCCTTCGCGAGAATGACGGAGACTTAATCGGATTCCTTAGTCTTTTGCAAAAAGGCCTCACCCATCTGCACCGACACTCCTGATTCTGAAGACTTACACCATGAGAAGTCAGCAGACTCCATTAATAAGACAATCGTTGATCCCATATTAAAACGTCCCATTTCTTCACCTTTTTTCAGGGTGATTTCACCTGACTCATAAGTTTTAGTGGAAACAGACTTCCCTTGTGGTGGTGTAACCAAGCCATCCCAGACAGTTTCAATGGCTGCCACATTAATAGCACCGACTAACACCATCGCCATACGCCCATATTCGGTATCAAAAAGTGAGACCACACGCTCGTTTCGAGCAAATAGCCCTGGTATTGTATTCACTGTAAAGGGAGCAACACTAAATAGTCTTCCGGGAACATAAATTTGATGTGTAAGTACAGCATCACAAGGCATATGAATACGATGATAATCCCGTGGTGATAAATAGATGGTGCTAAAAATGCCCTGATTAAAAGGTTCACTTAGTTGCTTATCTCCACCTAATAAAGTAGTTGCTGAATAGCTGTGTTTTTTAGCTTGAAAGATTCGCCCATCAGTAATAGCTCGTGCTTGACTAATAGTGCCATCAACAGGGCAAGACAGTACTTTGTCTTGCGTATCAATAGTGCGAGCACCTTCTTTTAGTTCCCGTGTGAAGAACTCATTAAAGGTTTTAAATTGTGCTATATCATCAACTTTCGCTTCATTTAAATCGACAGAAAAAACGGCAGCGAACTTTTTAATTGCCGGTTGTACCCAAGATGACTCAATTCTCGTTAAACGGTATATAATGCGTGACACTAGGTGGTGAGGGATTAGGTAAAATGGATAAGCCTTGAGGTAGTCCTTCATTATTACTAGTTTTCCTTATTTGTATTTAAGCAGTATTTAGTGGCGATTATCATACGAGAAAGCTATTTCGAATACTATCCAAATAGTATTTGTACCATCAATCAATATCTTAGAAAATAGAGCGAAAATGTATCACTTACAAACATTAAAAGATTATATGCGCTGGGGCGCTAGCCAATTCCTAGAAGCAGAACTGCATTACGGACATGGTATGTCCAGTGCGTTGGATGAGGCAGTCTATCTTGTACTACGCAGTTTGCACTTGCCCGTTGATACACCCGAAATTTATTGGGATGGGAGGCTTACGGATGATGAAAAGAAATCCGTTATTAATATTATTCATCAACGCATAGAAACAAAAAAACCCGCAGCTTATTTGATGAAAGAGGGCTGGTTTGCTGGTCTACCATTTTATATTAATGAAAGCGTGTTAGTGCCGCGCTCACCCATTGCAGAACTAGTTGAACAACAGTTTAGCCCATGGGTAGATCCTTCAAGTGTCGAGAATATTTTGGATCTTTGCACAGGCAGTGGTTGTATTGGCATTGCTTGCGCCTATGCTTTTCCAGAGGCAACGGTAGATATTAGTGATGTTTCTAGTGATGCATTAGAAGTAGCAACCATCAACGTTGACCGTCAT
>JAZGES010000118.1:0-9118 GCA_036478935.1 Thiotrichaceae bacterium | reverse complement strand
AAACACCTGCCTTTTTATGTCGTCAAACCAATTTTATCCAAAATGTTGCTTCTCAAGGGATTGCAGTCAACATAAAAAAAGGTCAGTTTCTTGCACCTTGGGATATGGGAAATGTGGTCGATAAAGCACGCGCAACGGGCAATGAGCAGATCATGGTTTGTGAGCGAGGTTATGCTTTTGGCTATAACAATTTAGTATCTGATATGCGTAGTTTAGCTGTGATGAGAGATACTAACTGTCCGGTTGTTTTTGATGCTACACACTCTGTGCAGTTACCCGGCGGACAAGGCTCTTGTTCAGGTGGTGAGCGTGAACATGTTCCTGTGTTGGCACGTGCGGCAATAGCAGTGGGTATTTCTGGTGTATTTATGGAATCTCACCCTAATCCTGCGGAAGCTTTAAGTGATGGTCCTAACTCATGGCCATTGGACAAAATGAAGACTTTGTTGGAAACGCTAAAAGCTTTAGATCAGACCGTAAAAGCTAATCCGTTAGTGGAAACTCAGCTATAACCTAGCTTTGACTATTTTAAGTAGTTTAGAATAGCTTAGGGTAGCTTGGATATCTCTCAAATTGAGTAGATATATATCATATATTTAATATAACTGGTTGTGGCTTGACACACTGTCAAAGACAGACCAGTTATTATCAAAATTAAAATTTAGAATACTGGAGATATCATGTCAGAAATCGTACAAGTGCGTGCTAGAGAGATTATAGATTCTCGTGGCAATCCAACTGTTGAAGCAGACATCACACTAGCTAGCGGGATAATGGGACGTGCTGTAGCGCCTTCAGGAGCTTCTACTGGGGCTAGAGAAGCTATTGAATTACGTGATGGTGATAAGTCTCGCTACATAGGTAAAGGCGTTTTAACCGCGGTTAACAACGCGAATACTGAAATAGCTGATGCGGTTAAAGGTATGGATGCTCAGGATCAAGCCGCTATTGATGCTCGAATGATTGAGCTGGATGGCACGGATAACAAAAGCCGTTTAGGTGCAAATGCATTGTTAGCTGTGTCATTGGCGACCGCCGATGCTGCGGCTAAAGAGAATAAACAGCCGCTGTATCAATACCTCAGTAAAGGCGATGAATACATCATGCCAGTTCCGATGATGAATATCATTAATGGTGGTGAGCATGCTGACAATAGTGTAGATATTCAAGAGTTTATGATTATTCCTGTAGGTGCTTCAAGTATTACCGAAGCGGTTAGGTATGGTGCAGAAGTGTTCCATAGCCTGAAATCTGTATTAAGCAGTAAAGGTTTGAATACAGCAGTAGGTGATGAAGGCGGTTTTGCTCCGGATCTACCATCAAATGAAGCGGCTATTGAAGTTATTTTGGAAGCGATTGAAAATGCAGGCTTTAAAGCTGGAGAAGATATTTTCTTAGGTCTTGATTGTGCCAGCTCTGAATTCTATAAAGATGGCAAATATGTGCTTGAGTCAGAAGGTAAGACTTATGATGCGGCTGGCTTTGTCGACTACTTAGCCGATTGGGTCGAAAAGTATCCGATTATCACGATTGAAGATGGTTTAGCTGAAGACGACTGGGAAGGTTGGGCGTTGTTGACTGAAAAGCTAGGCGATAAAATTCAACTAGTCGGTGATGATTTGTTTGTTACAAATACGTCTATTTTCAAACAAGGTATTGATAAGGATATAGCTAACTCAATTCTTATTAAGTTTAACCAGATTGGAACCTTGACAGAAACCTTGCAGGCTATTGAAATGGCGCATGATGCAGGTTATACCGCTGTTATTTCTCATCGTTCTGGTGAAACCGAAGATGTGACGATTGCAGATTTAGCGGTTGCTACCAATGCAGGTCAGATCAAAACAGGTTCATTGTCTCGTTCGGATCGTGTCGCTAAATACAACCAGTTGATTCGAATTGAAGAACAGCTAGGTTCTGCTGCGAAATATGCGGGAAAGTCAGCCTTTAAGTATTTGTAACTTATCAACTCTTCTGAGAGATTGTACCTGTTACGGTGTTGTTGGTAGTGAATACAGGTTACAATCTCTAACAGTGTTATCTATGGAATTGTTTTGATAAGAACCCTCCTTTTTCTTTTTAGTCTTATTTTAGTTTTCTTAATTGGAAGGCTATGGGTAGGTAGTGGTAGCTTTCCTCAAATCTGGGATATGAAAGATCAGATTTCTCAACTATCAACTTCTAACCAACATAAGCAAGAAGAAAATCGTAAGCTAGAGGCGGAAATTCAAGAGTTTCAAGGTGGAACAGAAGCTATAGAGGCAAGAGCAAGAAGTGATTTTGGGATGGTCAAAAAAGGAGAAACCTTTTACCAGATTGTTCTAGACCCAAAGCAAACAGCGCCTAAAGAAAAAACTACGCCGACAGCAGATCCTACTCAAGCGAAGGACTGAATGAATAAGGTTTGGATTATCATCCCAGCTGCAGGTGTCGGTAAGCGAATGGAATCGAATGTCCCCAAGCAATATCTAAAGTTGCATGGGCAAACTGTTATTGAGCACACTCTCAGCTGCTTTACTCATCACCCTGATGTCGCAGGGATTATCGTTGCTTTACACCCTAATGATCCTTATTGGCCAGATCTAAGTATTGTTTCATCTGCCCCTATCCATATTGTTGAGGGCGGAGCAGAGCGTTCAAACTCAGTATTGAATGCCTTATCTTTTCTTAATAATCAAATAGCCTCTACCAGCGACTATGTTCTTGTACATGATGCCGCACGCCCCTGTTTGTCTAAAGAAGATCTGGATTCGTTACTAGACCATCGCAAGTCTGATGCCGGGCAAGGGGCAATATTAGCTATGCCAGTGCGGGATACCATGAAGCGCGAGCAAGAAGGCTGTATTCATCATACTGTGGAGCGAGAAGGGCTTTGGCATGCCTTAACGCCGCAAATGTTTTCAATGAGTGCGCTTTACAATGCTTTAGATTCAGCACTAATGGGAAGTAAAGAGGTGACGGATGAAGCTTCTGCAATGGAGCTTTCTGGAATGCAACCCACCTTGATTGAAGGCGATGCATCTAACATAAAAATTACCCGTCCGGCTGATCTTTATTTAGCAGAGTTTTTTCTTCAACAAGAAGCAGGAGAGGAGAAAGAATGAATGTCAGAGTAGGCCAAGGTTACGATGTTCACAATTTTTGTGAAGGCGATGCGATCATATTGGGTGGTGTAACAATACCTTATGATAAAGCATTTCAAGCGCACTCAGATGGTGATGTGTTGATACATGCACTTTGTGATGCGCTACTCGGTGCGTTGGCGTTAGGTGATATAGGGAAGCACTTTCCTGATACGGATTCGGAATATGCGAATATAGATAGTAGGAAGTTGCTTAAGCATGTTATGCACTTAATCGCTGAAAAAGGCTGGTGCTTGATTAATGCAGACTGCACTATTATTGCTCAAGCCCCTAAAATGTCTCCTCATATCGAATCAATGCGAACAAACTTAAGTAGTGACTTGGGAGCTTCTATAGCTCAAGTAAGTATCAAAGCCACTACAACAGAAAAGCTTGGCTTTGAAGGGCGCAAAGAAGGAATTGCTGCGCAGGCAATTGTTTTACTATCTAAAGACGCTTAATCAGAGCTTCCTTAGGCGGAACCTCAAAAATTAGTTACTTCTATTTCTACCTGTCTTTAAATTTTCAGCAGGGAATTGCAGCTCCAAAGGTATGACGATTGGAAAGTGAGATCCTGCTTTAGTGATGACTTCCATTTTCAGGTTAACATTCTTTTTACCATTGAGCGTAGCAAGGTTGTGCGGAATTAATTGTAAATTTAGCACACCTCGTCTACCTGCATCCAACCGAGTTAATTTGTTAGAAAGTAGCGTGACGGATGATTCATCGCTCTCAAGCTGCCTTGCTTGTAGCCAAAATGAGGGTTTGTCGCCTATATTTTTTATAGTAATAGTAAATTTACCCCCATTCTTTGATACTTTAACTCGCTGACGAGAGGTGTTGAGCGTGAGGTTATCTTTTCTAGCCAGCCCTTTTGGCGCTAGTGGAGCTGGAGGCAAGTTATTACTTGTTTTAACTTTCAAAGAGCCATCATCACCACGAACGAAGCGTCTTTTAATATGGTTTTCACTAATCCATGTTCCGCGAGGACCGCCTAACAGGCTATAAGCTTTTTTATTCTTCTTAAGGCTCCATAGGTTAGTTGCGCCATCGTGTGTAACCGATAAGATGTTTTGACCGTCTTTGGTGAAATCTACGGAGTGAATAGCCTTTTTTTCATCGTTAGTAATAAAGTTATGGGTTGCTGCTCCTGTTGCAACAGTCCAAACTTTAATGGTGCCGTCGGTAGCGCCAGAAACGATATTTTTACCGTTCTGGCTAAAACGAAGCGCTGTTACAGGGGCTTCATGTAACGTTAGAGTTCGTTTATGTTTTAACTCTTGAGCATCCCATATCTCAATGACATGCTTGTCTGCTACACCTTGATTGGCTCCTCCAGCAAGATAGCGTCCATCTGGGCTAAATGCTAAAGATAAAAACTCAACTGTTTTACTGCTGCCAATGAAAGATTGCTCAATGCTTTTATTACTAATATTCCAAAGTTTA
The DNA here is from genome assembly GCA_036478935.1 of Thiotrichaceae bacterium. Taxonomy (GTDB): domain Bacteria; phylum Pseudomonadota; class Gammaproteobacteria; order Thiotrichales; family Thiotrichaceae; genus HyVt-477. The sequence continues at coordinate 4,550 of JAZGES010000118.1, read as the reverse complement.
ATAGTTCCATCTTTAGCTGAGGATGCTATGAATTTTCCATCAGGGCTATAGGCAAGATCAGTGATGTCGCCATGATGTCCAATAAACTTGGACATGGCTTTATTGGTTTGTACATCCCAAAGTTTAATAATAGATGACTCAGAGCTTGCAGTAGCTAAAAACTTATTATCAGGGCTCATTACACCTATTGCAGAACCTAACTTGTGGGCATTAATAAAAAATACGCGATTGTTTGTATTGCGTTCCCAAATCGTGATCGAACCCCGGTTGTCACCTACGATAATGTACTGACCGTCAGGGCTAAATGAAATATTTTCAATACTCCGGTTACGGCCTTTTAATGAATATTTGAGGGTTTTTTTATGGGCATCCCAAAGTTGAACATATCCATCAACGGTACCTGTAGCAATAAGGTTGCCATCTGGGCTAACTCGAGTTTTGTTGGCTTTTAAAATTTGCCCCCCAAAAGCATCTACGTATTGTCTGCTGGGGATATTAAATATCTTGATGGTTTTTGAACTTAATGAGACAACTAGAGACTTGCCATCAGGGCGGTATGCAATGCTACTAACTTCATAATCGTTACTTTCATGAGTAAATAGAGGGCTGCCACCAATTAGCGTGCTAAATAATAACAGGTAGCTTTTACCATCTGTCTTGTTAAGGCTAACAACGACGGTCTTTCCATCAGGTGAAAAGGTAGCTGAAGATGTATTGGTAGCGGCAATCCTTGGTGTTTTGAAAGCATGGACTAATCTTTTTTCATCAGCATCCCATAACTTAACTTGTCCCGATGTATCAACTGATACAAAGGTATTATTCATAGCATTGAATTGTAGAGTACTAACTGGCGTTTTATGCTCAGTATAGCGATACAACATCTTGTTAGTAGTGGTATCCCATACGGTAAACATTCCCGTTAGATCAGCTGAGATTAGGTATTTACCATCTTGGTTAAAGGCTAATGCAGAAATAGATTTTTTGTGACCAATGAAGCTGGACTTTCTCTTCTTTTCACGAATATCCCAAAGGTCTAAACGTTTTCCATCGATTGCTGTGGCAAACCAGCGGCTATCGGGGCTGAAGGTTGCCGCTCCACCAGAAATGGCAGGAACAGAAAATTCAAGTAGCTTGGTGCTGATGTTACGGACTTCTATTCGCTCACCGACATTAATCGCAATAAACTTGCCATCGGGGCTGATATCAACAAAGGCATCGGAGTGGGCAAGGCCGCCGCCACTAAATGTTGACACCGGTTTGCGTTGTACGGTATCCCATAGTTCAACAGGGTTGTTATGTGAGGTAAGTGCAAGAAAACGTCCGTCGGCACTAAAATTAGAAGTGTAGCTGCCCTGCTTAGTATGTGCGCGATACCACTGTTGAGATTTCTGCATAGCTTCACCACCACTCACCAAAGCAGGTAATGCTTGATCAACATTGGAGAACTTTTGATTGGCTGCAATGCCAAGGAAAGGTACGCATGCAAGTAAGACAAGGCTCTTTTGTGCTTTAGTCTTAAGGGTGCGTAGGGTGGAATTTTTAGGGGGAGTCATTAATAGTATTGTTTCTATCAATGCTCTAACTCGCTCATTGTTTCGCATAATAAGAAATCCATTTTCATGCAATCACCAGAAGCCTTGTACAGAATTGAAAGGATAATATAAAGTGTACAAAAACTCTTCAGATGATAATTGTAGAAAACTAAACCCACGCTTAATGGATCTTTCTCTACTACAGATTATTTATAAATTTCCTTATGTAATTGACAGTATTTTTTATTTAAGGAAGCAGCGGTAAGTAAACTATCACTGTATTTGTTTTCATTACCATAAAGCATTTAACGTTGAGTTCTTCAGCTCAATGATAAATGAATCTATAGGGGCACTATACATGAGAATCAACGAGGCATTTATTGATTATATTTATAGCATTCCCTAAAAAATATATGATATTGAATAATCAAGAATTTATCGGGTAAAAACTAAGCAATTGCAAGGTAGTAAAAGTCTCACTGAGTTCCCTCTAGGAAAAGTAATCGGCTAAAAATTTATCGAAACTTTCATCGTCACTTTGTTCAATACTTTCTTGTTCTTGCAAGGAGCTTTTGGCTAGATCTCTAAATTTTTGTTCTATATCTTTGGACAGGGTGCGATTAAGAAAGATATCTCTATGCTCTAATGACTTTCTGTGAGCAAATTCATAGTAGCACTCATCGTTACTAAATAACTCTTCCAGTATTTGTGCTGAAGGGGTCAGCTCTGGATGGCGCACAAGGTTTAAATGTAATTCGTGAGACTCTTGATAACAATCTTCATCATGAGTATCTCCAAGTAACTCTGCCACCGGTGCCATAGCGTGTAATAAGTCTTCAGCCCAAGATTTTAAGCTAACTGAATCACCATTGTGCGACAGCATTAAACCCGGCTTTCTTCCAAGATGAGCAACTAAGCTTTGGTTGCTATCAATCTCTTTGCGTTCATCGGCATCAATATCAGGGCTTTCTTGTAACAAACAAAATAACATAAATGTTTTTAGGAAATAGAGTTGTTTGTGAGTTAGACCAGCAGGATGGAAAGCATTGATATCTAAAGAGCGTAACTCTACATATTGAATACCTCTTTCATCTAGAGCATCTACAGGTTTTTCCATAGAGCGTAAAATTTGCTTCGGGCGAACCGTACTGTAGTACTCATTTTCAATTTGTAATAAATTGGCATTTAATTGCAGATACTTACCGTTAACTTTTACACCTATTTCTTCATAGGGAGGGAAAGGAGTGTTAATGGCTTTGCGCAGGCTCTTGGTATATTTTGCTACTGAGTTGTAATTAGCTTTTACGCCGGCTTCATCTTCTTTAAGATTGGTGTATCCGATGTCCCCCATTCTTAGGGAGGTGCCGTAAGGTTCGTAAGATGTCTTATTGTTAAGTGTTTTCATGTTTTTTGGCATTTTTATACCATCAAGAAAACTGTTACAAATAGCAGGTGAGCTACCAAATAAATAGGGAATTAACCAGCCATAACGAAGCAAGTTACGAGTTAAAGCCATATAAGACTGGTCAATAAAAGTTTGCTCGCTGGAAGTGTTTCGCTCCAATTGCTGATAAGCCGGCCAGAATTGAAGAGGGAATGAATGGTTGAAATGAATGCCAGCGATGACTTGCATCATTTTCCCATAACGTGAAGCGAGTCCCTGACGGTAGACTGACTTCATTTTTCCGGCATTTGATGAGCCATAATCGGCAATATGAATGTCAGATTCACCACCGATCACACAAGGCATGCTAGTCGTCCATAAAAACTCGTCATCCAGTTTTTGGTAGACAAAAGTTTCAATGTCTAGCAGAAAATCCAAGGCTTCATGAGCTCGTGGTAAAGGTGGCGTGATAAATTCTAGTAAAGACTCGGAGTAATCTGTCGTTATGTAGGGATGAGTCAGTGCTGATCCTAGGATCTTAGGATGCTTTGTTTGGGAGATGCGTCCTTCTGGCGTTACCCGAAGGCTCTCCTTTTCAAGCCCAGTTTTGCTATCTTGTAGAAGATGCTCTAGCTTATTATCAATAATGGACGTAAGACGTTTATTTAGTAAGGTATACACAGATAGAGAATGGGAGTTTAAAATGGAAGATGATAGCAGATTATTGAGTTGTATGAGTGCTGTATATCATTGCAAAAGAGGTGTCTTTGATGAATGCCTCTCCTAGTGCAACTCATCAGCTTTTTCATTCAAAGCCTATATTAAATGTACAATTAAATGATGAATAATGATAATCAAAAAAGTTATATATTAACGGTTACTTGCCCTGCAGGATCAGGGGTTGTAGCCGCTGTATCGGGATACTTAGCGACTAGTCAATGCTATATCACCGAAATGGCACAATATGATGATGAGCGAACAGGGCGTTTTTTTTGTCGTATTGAGTTTCGTCCGGAAGAACCGGTTAGCGAGGAAGGTATTGAGAACGGCGCTATTAAGAAGGACACAACTGATAAGGGTATTAAAGCAATTCGTCAAGGGTTCAGTACGATTGCAGATACCTTTAAGATGGACTGGTTAATGGTCAATGCTCAAAGAGCCACTCGTGTGTTGATTATGGTTTCAAAGGCAGATCATTGCTTAACAGATTTGTTGTACCGTAAGAACAAAGGTGAGCTGGCGATGGAAATAACAGCTGTTGTTTCAAATCATCTAGATTTGCGGCCGATAGTAGAACGAGAAGGGATACGCTTTGTATATTTGCCTGTAGATAAAGATAACAAACTTGAGCAAGAAGCCCGTTTGTTAGAAACGGTTGAAGAGACGAAAACAGAATTAGTCGTACTCGCTCGATATATGCAGATATTATCCAATAATGCCTGTACCGCTTTGCAAGGTAAATGCATTAATATCCATCATTCTTTTTTACCCGGCTTCAAAGGTGCCAGGCCTTATCATCAGGCCTATGAACGTGGTGTAAAACTAATCGGTGCTACTGCACATTATGTGACGAGTGATCTTGATGAAGGGCCTATTGTTGAGCAAGTCGTTGAACGCGTTGATCATACTCAGCA
>JAZGES010000117.1:0-16128 GCA_036478935.1 Thiotrichaceae bacterium | reverse complement strand
CTAACACCCTATCCCACTGCAAAGCCACCTGGTCTATACTTAATTTTCTAACGTCATCTAAAGCATGCTTTCCCATTAGGATACTTTTATCATTCTCAAAAATTTGATCGAAGGCAGCTGAAAAACTTTCAGGAGTTAATGTAGGAACCAAGTAGCCATTGTATCCGTCTTGAACCAAGTCTTTAAGGTCTCCTACATCTGAAACAATAACAGGCAATCCACACATCATTGCTTGAATCATTGCTTGCGATAGACCTTCAGAATCGGAGGTTAAAACAAAAACTCGTGACTTTTGTAGCCACTGTTCAATATCGTTTTTCCAGCCTACAAAAGAGACTTGCTCTGTTAAGCCAAGCTCTGCGGTTAACTGTTCGAGTTCTGCCCTCAGAGGGCCACAACCTACTATTACAGCGGTCAATACAGTAGCCTTAGAAGTAGATAGTTTTAATGCCCTTAAAAACCGATCAACACGTTTAACTTGAGACAGTCTGCCTACTAAAATCAGATCAAATTCTGGCTTGGTTTCGGTAGGTATGAATAGACTTTCATCAAAACCTCCCGGCATTATTTCAAATTGTGAATCAACTCCTTTCTCTTTAAAGAAATCAATGGCGCCGCTACCCATTGTAACAACCAAATCTATCTTATTAACTGCTTTGAGTAGTTGCCGTTCGATAAAAAAATCAGGCTGTCCTATCTTATTAAAAATGCGGTTTTCTGTGTTATAGCCACCTCCTTCAACTTCAACACGTCCTCCTCCACAGATGTAAACAGACTTTGCACCAGTTATTTTTCCAAGCAGCAACACCAGCAAGCCATTTAATAATAAATGAAACCCTACTAGTACATCGGGACGTTCTTTTAGGACTATATAAGAAAAGTAGGCCAGTCTTGAACCAACAGAGCCCAGTATAATTTTCAACCAAGGGGGTGGGTATAAAGCAGTGACTTTATCAAGTTCTGGTACAGGAGTACTTGCCACCATAAGGAGTTCTTCACATTGCGAAGATTGAGCTAATGGCTGTAAATGAGTCTTGATCCAATGATCAGAGTAAAAAGTTGCGGTTGCAATAATCTTTTTGGGGGAGGAAGTTTTGGACTTGCTTCGTGAACGCGTAAGAAATTCAATAGCAGAAATCAGCAAATGATAACCCATCAACGCTAATCTTAATATCAGCCGATATACCCACCTAATTAATAGCATGAGTGATTCCACTTATGGTGTTGGGATAGACTAATGCCTCCCATACAATTGATACACTAGGTCGTCCACTATAATCTTTTGGATTATTCTTTAACGCTTGCCATTTCTTGCCATTAATAAAAAGTTTAGTTTTACTTGGTGAAGATACATACCAAGTTAAACCTTGTAAATCTCTGCCTTCATAGCAAGTAGAGACCATAATGTGAGTCTCATTACTTTTTTTTATAATATTAAATTTCAGTTCATCACGAGTGCGACAATAGCCTAAAATTCTTCGAGTCGTCGTAGTAAGAATTTGCTTCTTTTCAGAATATTTCGACAAGAGACGAAATGCTTCCCGTGTAGCTTGGTCAAAAGGCTCTTGTTTAGTATGAATTTTCCCTAGGTGCGTATAAAGTACACTACATCCTTGACTTGATAGTAAATGCTTTAGCATTGTATTGGTCAGAACCTGACTAATTCCTTTTGCTGTTTCACAGTGAGATACTCCTCCCCACGACGGGTTCATTCTCATAAACTCTACTACTTCACTGCCATCATCTAATGTTGTATTGCGCATTATCTGATTATTTTTATGCATTTGATATTTAGCACTACCCAAATAACTCAATAACACTTTAGCCGCCTCAATGCCCATCGTTTTCAACGAAATAATAGGATGATTTTTATTAAAGATACCTCGAAAACGAGCCTTAGAGTTTTGCGAAATGGAGCTAGTTACTCGGCCCTTCCAAACAAACGTTAAGCCTCCATAGGAGCCTGTCACATCAGCGTGATAACATGCACTACCACGTTGTGCCCCTATTCCTTCCATGATATCCGCATCAAGATTTGAAGGCGCTTGCGCATGATCAATCCATACTTCTAAATAACTGTTATTGGCACGTAAATTATTTAAACATTCAATGGCCTGTTCGCGACTAGAAGCTAAATCACCAAAGGAATGCAAACAATCAATATGACCTGATTGGATAAGCTTATGAATAGTGCCGCGACCATCATCATCTGTATTAAAGTAGGAAAACTGATCTTTAGGCATATGAAAATAAATACTATTGCCTACTTCAAGATTTAAACCCTGCCCCATAGTTGTTTTTTCTTGAGTATTGAGATAACGACTGCACTCAAAATAAACTTCTTTATTCGGTGTTTCATCCTGATCACTACAAATCGCAAGCATCGCTTGGTATGGATAGGGATAACGCCTAAGTGAGGGTTCAACATTAATTTTATTCGGGTTTGGCATACAAATAATATATACCAGAATATACCTGAGGAAAACCTAGAAACTAGCCAAGTACAGCCATATGGGACATACAACCCATAGTAGTTTTTTTAAAATAAGAACAGGGACATACGTAGGATTTAATAAAACAGATGATGCGCGTATAAAAAGTGATATTCTGGCCTTTATTGATAAACAAAAATAGGAGTGACTCACAACTTAAAAACATCTCATATTTACCAGAATTTCCTTTAGCTACAGTTCCTTCCTAAAATTCGCGGCATACGAGTACTAGCATCACTTAACCTATTTTTAACAGAGTCGTCATTGACATAAAAAGGAGATTCTTTAGGAAGTAACCGTGCTTTAAATATTCCGCATGCATCTATTACGATTGTATTTTTAGAGATATGCCGATGTACATCTGCAAATTCTTTATGTTTAACTAAAACCAAGACAATATCTGACTGTTTGACGACTTGTTCATAAGGTAGTACCTCCAAATCATCGCACTCAGTGATATTTGGTTCGGCAGTAATTAATCTCCCAATCCCTTCTTGCTGTAACTGTTTAGCTATAAATAATGAGGGAGATTCTCGCAAGTCATCCACATCCGGTTTAAATGCCAATCCAAGACAGCCAATAGTCGGATTATCAAGATACTTAGCCGCTTGCTTTACCCTATTAATAACCCAGTAAGGTTTCTCATCATTCACTTCACGAGCTTGTTTTATCAGGAGACTTTCTTTTGGTGCTGAATCGACAATAAACCATGGATCTACTGCAATACAGTGCCCACCAACACCAGGGCCCGGCTGAAGGATATTCACACGAGGATGATAATTTGCTAACTCTATTAACTCCCATACATTAATATTCAGCTTGTCGCTGATTAATGAAAGTTCATTAGCAAAAGCTATGTTCACATCTCTGAAGGAATTCTCTGTGAGCTTTGCCATTTCTGCAGTTCGAGCGTCTGTCATCAAGCACTTGCCTTCAACAAAGAGGCTATATAAAGCCACTGCTTCTTTAGTGCTTTCTGTTGTTAAGCCCCCAACGATACGATCATTTTCCACCAGCTCTTGCAGAATTTGTCCGGGAAGCACTCGCTCCGGACAATAGGCTATAAAAATATCAGGATCATCACCCACAAAGGACAAGTCAGGTCTTTCTTTTGCTAACCATGATGCCAACTTATCTGTCGTACCAACTGGGCTGGTAGATTCAAGAATGATCAAGTTACCTTTTTTAAGCACCGGAGCCATCGACTTAGCAGCTACTTTGATATAAGAAAGATCCGGTTGATGATCACCTATGAAGGGCGTAGGGACTGCAATTAAAAAAGCATCTGCCGGTTCAGGCTTTGCGGTTGCACGTAAGTTACCCGCTGAAACAACTTGTTTAACTAGTGATTCTAAACCCGGTTCCACTATATGTATCAAACCTTTATTTATAGTATCAACAGCATATTTGTTGGTATCAACACCAATGACATTGATATTTCTTGAAGCTATTAATGCGGCACTGGGCAGTCCGATATATCCTAATCCAATCATTACAATACTTTTATATTTAGTGTCACGCATACCTTAGTCTCTCCATAATTCGTTGGCTGGCATCTCCGTCGCCATAGGGATTGTGTGCAAAACTTATTTTCAAATAGTAACCGGGATCATAAAGTAATCGTTTGGTTTCACTAATAATATTATAAGGGTCAGTACCGACTAACTTAACTGTTTTAGCTTCAATAGCTTCAGGTCGTTCCGTAGTATCTCTCATAACTAATACGGGCTTGCCTAACGAAGGTGCTTCTTCTTGAATTCCTCCAGAGTCGGTGATAATGATATGAGCTTGGTTCATCAAATATACAAAAGGCAGGTAGCCAAGAGGATCAATTAAATGAATTCGAGGATGATCGCCAAGAATTTTATAGACAGGTTTTTGAACATTTGGGTTTAAGTGAACCGGATAGATAATCTGAATATCCCCTTCATCTGCAATAGCAAGGATGGCATGACATATATCTTCAAAAGATTCACCAAAGTTTTCACGCCGATGTCCTGTTATTAGGATTATTTTTTCATTCGAATTCTTGGCTTGCACTACATAGGGAAATTGCTTTTCTAGTGTTGATGACAAAGCATCATTGTGCTCAATTTTTTCAGACACCCAGAGCAAAGCATCAATCACTGTATTTCCTGTCACAGAAATCTTGTCAGCATGAATTCCTTCATTCAGTAGATTATTCTTCGCCCACTGTGTCGGTGCAAAATGAATATCCGTAACACTACTGGTTAGCTTTCTGTTCATTTCCTCAGGCCAAGGTGAATAAATATTGCCAGTACGTAAACCCGCTTCAACATGACAGACTGGTATTTGTGCATAATAACTAGCTAAACTTGCGGCAAGAGTCGTTGTGGTATCACCATGTACCATCACGTGATGTGGTTTAAAATCTGCTAATACTTTACGCAAACCCAGAATTACATCAGAAGTTATATCCGTCAGGTCTTGCCCTGGCTTCATAATATCCAGATCGTAATCGGGGTGGATTGAAAAAAGCTTAAGCACCTGATCAAGCATTTCTCTATGTTGAGCTGTGACACATACACCGGTTACAAAATCTTCATCTGCTTCAAATGCTCTGATAACCGGAGCCATTTTAATAGCTTCAGGACGTGTGCCGAATACGAAAAGAATTCTTTTTTTCATGATCCTAAATCCTTAGTTGGACAGGGTAAAGTGTGCTGCTGTGGTGCTATTTATCCTGTAGTGCTTTCACTTGTTGAGTAAATAACGAAATAGCATGATTTTCGAGATAATCATTAGTCTATTGCCTTTTCATAGCGATCAACTAAGGAATTTAGGATGACAGTTATGCCTTAACCAAAGAATATTAGGTAATAGATATATTGATAAAACCAGATAGCCAGCAGAAGATATTATTGTGTTAATTCAGAGGTACTCAGTCCATTTGATTCAGAGTTTCCATGAGTAGATGTCAATACTTTTGGTACTACTATTTAGTACTGCTCTTTGGTACTACTAATAATCAAAATTTCTCAAGCAGTTCGGATCAAGTATTATTACTCAAGACTAATGTAGGACTTTGAGTAGGACGGTGTTTTTCTGCACCATAGTAGCTGTATCTAGCTTTTGTATGAGTAGCAACAATACCGAGCAAGCTACTGTAGTCATGCTGTAGACGATTTAATGCATGGGAGATATCATTAATTCGACTTGTATTCATTTTGACTACAAGAATAGTGGCATCAACAAAGCTTGACATAACCACTGAATCTGAAATATCTAACACAGGAGGTGAGTCTATGATCACCATGTCAAACTTTTGTTGTGAAAGTTTGACCAATTGCACCATCTTATTACTCGCCAGAATCTCAACAGGGTTATTCGGCACCTTCCCCACGGGAATGATGGAAAGACCTTTCATATAGGATGGCTTGATAACGTCTTTTAATCCCACCACATTTTTTAAATAATCAGTTAATCCCAACTCATTTTTAAAATCAAAGTAATGTTTACCAATCGAAGGTCTACGCATATCACCATCAATCAATAAAACATTTTTTCCCATTCGAACATAAGCAGATGCTAGATTAATGGCAGTGGTAGATTTACCTTCATTTTCTGAAGAGCTGGTTATGAGTATCGAACTTGGAGAGGTGTTCCCTACCGCATACGTTAGATTAGTACGTAGTGATCGAAATGCCTCCGCCATTGAAGAGCGATTCTCAAGTAGCAGAGAGCGCTTTTTAGAAACGCCTTTAATAGTGGGAATACTACCTAGCAAGGGCAAACGAGTTAGCTTTTTGATATCACCTTCATTACGTATTCGTCCTCTAGTTAGCTCTAAAAATAGTGCTAATAATGAACCTGTAAATAAACCAAGCAATGTCCCAGCTGCTAAGTTAAGCAATCTTCTAGGTCTTATCTTTTTCTTAGGAACGTAGGCCTTATTGATAATTGAAATATTATTAACCGCCGCATCACTTGCTACCGTTACTTCATTGAGTCTTTTGAGTAGTGTGTTATAGAGGTTTTGATTGCTAGATACTTCACGTTTAATAACATTAAACTCAACGGCTTTGTTCTGCGCTCCCATTAACTCGCGTTTCAGACTTGTTACTTTTCCAGCAAGTTTCTTAACTTGTTTGTTGCTAGTTTTATAACGATTACCTGTTGATAATCGTGTCTGACTTATGATTGTATTTCTTTCTTTTGATATTTCACTAGCTAGTTTATTAAGACGTTTTTTAATTTGTAACATGCCGGGGTAGGACGGCTTATAGGTTTGGAGCTTCTCCTGATATTCCGCATCCAATTGAGCCTTTGACAGTTTAAGCGTTTGAAGAACGGGGCTAGTATTCAAGTTTTCGGCTACTAACCCTGCTGAAGCTCGAAACTGTTGGTTCTTACTTTTTGCATCTATACGATTTCCATCAGCAACTGCCAACATCTCTTCTAGTTTTTTTAAGGTCGCTAACTTAGTCTCCTGCTTTTCATCAAACTTTATAATTTTGTGCTTTGTTGCATAGTCATTCAAGCGTTGCTCTGATTGTTCGAGCATCCGCTTGGTATCATTAACGCGTGTATTTAAATACTCTCTGGTGTAAGAGGTCGCACTACGCTTTTTCTCCATATTCGATTGAATATAATCATTAACCAGCGTGTTAGTAACAGTAGTAGCCAACTCTGGATCAGAGTTTTCAAATGAAATGTTGACGAGACGGCTTTGGGGAGTGGGAGTTATCTCTAGATAAGAAAGAAACAATTCTTCAATGGTTATTTTCTCCAGAATTTTATCCGAATTCTTCTCACGTGAGATGCTTAACTGAGCAGGAGTTAGTTTTAGTTTCTTAATAACTTTGCTTGCTAAAGCAGGACTTTTTAATAAACCATACTGGGTACTGTAAAACTCATTGTCTTCACCTGCCGTTGTCGTGATCTTACCAAACTCAACAACGTCATAAGACTTTCTAGCAATTTCAACCGTTGCATTGGCTCTATAAGCAGGTGTTATAAAGTAACTAATCAACAAGGCAATCAGTGCAAACAATAGCGTAACTAATAAAACGGTCCATTTCCGGTGAAACAGGGTTGACAAGATTTTAAAAAAATCGAAAGACTGACTGTTAGCAGAACTAATCTTATCACCTGACGGCACGGACAATGTTTGATCAGCTCTCTGATTTTGTAGGTCAGTAGTAGCATACAGATCAATATTATTATTTGGAGATCTCTGTTGTTTATTAATCATCATAATATGTGTCGGCTTTACAGGTCTTTAACGTTGGTAAAACTCTCATGCTCAATTTTTCGGTTACCCTGTATTCTGAAGTCTTTATCAAAGCTCGCACGTATTAGCATCAATGCAAACTTACTATTGGTGTAGAGGTAACGTTTCCATAGACGAGCAGGTTCTTGCATTACTCGATAGAACCATTCAAGTCCCGACTTTTGCATCCAAACAGGTGCTCGTTGAGTTTTTCCGGCAACAATGTCAAAAGTCCCTCCTACTCCCATAACGAAACTGACACCAAATTTATTTTTCCAACGATTGATAAAGTTTTCTTTTTTTGGTGAACTCATAGCTACGAATAGAAATTCTGCACCCGACTTATTAATCTTCTCCGCAATCCCTTGTTCTTCGCTTTCAGCATAGTATCCATGCTGAACTCCGGACACGTTTAAATCAGGGTATTGTTTTTTTATATTCCATAACGTCTTAGCTAATACAGATTGCGTGGCTCCTAAGAAAAAAACACCTTTACCTGTTTTTTCAGCACTTTTAAGTAATTCATAAAATAAGTCGATACCCGAGACCCGCTCGGTCACATCGTTACTGAAAAGTTTAGCTCCCCATAACAGCCCCACCCCATCAATATTAATAAGATCACTACTATTAACAGAGTCACGCAATAAAGCATCGCGTTGCATATTGACTATTTTTGCCACATTGACAACGACATGTTGAGTAAAAATATTATTATTAATTCGAATGTTAATGGCTTCGATAGTTTCTTGCATGCTAAGTGTCTGCATTTGAGTGCCGAATAGCTTAATCATAATGACATCCTTGTCGTAGGTTACTGTGAAGAGGTTCCTTCCTCTTCAGTAATTAGGGGTGCTGTTCATTCGTGTTATATCGCTTGCTGTTGCCACCAAACTGCAAGCATCAAAAGAGCAAATATCTGACGACTACGATCTGGTTTTTTTACTTGATGTTGGTTCCAAAGTTTTTCAACAGCGGCGTGTTCAAGGTGGGCAAAATGTGGTGCATTGCGATCCAGTAATACCGACTCTATCCAATCTCTCCAGATACCTCGTGACCATGTCCCAAAAGGGACTTGAAAGCCTTTTTTCTTGCGATGCACAATGCTAGGAGGTAGAAAATTCTCAGCCATTCGTTTGTGTATAATTTTGCTACGGGATAAAGCAACACGATAAGAAAGAGGTAGAGACTCAATAAATTCTACTAAAGAAATATCTAACATTGGCACCCGTGCTTCTAGTGATGTAGCCATGGATATCTTATCGCCATACAATAATAAATCATCAGAGAGATTCATCCGCGTATCTAGTCGCATCATTGCTTCAGCAGGTTTGCAATGGCTCCCGTCTAACCACTGATGCCAATCATCCATAATGGCGTGGGACCGATTAATTGAACTGTCCCTACCTGTTAATTGAAGACGTTCATGAGCAGGAAACAAGCTACAGGCTTCAATAAAACGATCTACTTTGTTAACAACAGATAACGTACGTAGACCGCGTTCTAAAAACTCAGGTTTTGTATCAAGTGAAGGCACCACGCCCTTGGCAACTTTCCAAAGAGGTGAAAAAGGCATTAAATCCCTTATTATCTCCACCTGATAACGTCGATAACCTCCCCAAGGCTCATCGGTTCCCTGCCCTGTTAACACCACCGTTACATCCTCACGAGCACGTTGTACCAGATACCACATGGGTAATATGGATGTGGTACCTAATGGCTCTTCCACAGCGGACAGGATAGCTGGAAGGGCTTGTTGTAGAGTTTCTGGAGTAACTGTGACAGGGTGATGGGGCAAGCCTAGAATATTAGCCGTTTCCTCTGCATCGCTTATTTCACATTCATTATGTTCATTACCAAAGCCAACGGTAAAACAAGGGAGCTTATGCCCAAGATCAGATGAGATAGCAGCGATCAGTGCTGAATCAATGCCTCCTGACAGCAGCAGCCCCACAGGCACATCAGACAATAACTGTTTTTCAACAGCCTGTTTTAACTTCGTTTCATAGGTATCAGTGGCATCCTCCATTGAACCTGAAAAACGCGATGTTTTTGGTTTAATGTATCTATCCGTTTCGACCTCACCACTACTCACATCCAATGACAATATATGTCCTGGTGGTAAGCGTTTGATGCCCTTCCACATAGTAAGAGGAGAAGGCACATAGCGAAGTGTTAAAAACATATCTAATGCTGCTTCACTCACTCCCGATTCATATTTACCTAATACTTTTAAGCTTCGAGCTTCAGAGGCAAAGGTAAAATAGTGATCTTTCTGGGACTGGTTTGTTGCATGGCTTTGGGCATAGTTCTGGGCATAGTAAAGAGGCTTCACCCCAAAGGGATCTCTAGCCAAGTACAGCTTGCCCGTTTCAATATCTAAAGCGGCGAAAGCAAACATACCATTCAATTGAGCTGCGACTTTTGCAACATCATTATGCTCAGCTAAAAGCTCCACTAAAGTTTCAGTATCAGAGTGTCCTTTAAAATCACACTCAAGTGTTTTGCGCAATTCTAAATGGTTGTATATTTCACCGTTAAAGCTTACCCACCAACGCTTATTCTGGCTTGGCATGGGCTGATGACCCGCTGGACTTAAGTCCAAAATAGCTAACCGAGTATGCGCCAGTTGTACGGTTTTTCCTCGCACTTCAAACCGCTCTAGACCAAAGCTATCAGGTCCTCGATGATGTAAGCTGGAAATAGCTTTGTGTAAGGGTTCGGCAACATTAACGCTACCTATTATTCCACACATTTTAGTCTTTGCTTCCTATGCTGGATACGTTGGTTCTAGATAGCCGGATATCTAAATGACTTTGTGCAAGCTGGAATGGAGAAATCCCCCAACGTTGAAATTTTTTCCCCCACTTTCTTCCAAAGAAATCCACCTTACAGTGCCAGTCATCTCCTTTCCTGAAGTAATGGCTTACCGTCTCTTCCAATTGCACTGCTTGCTCAATATCACCGAATTCTATTAGTAAATTGAGATATTCCGCCTGATCATAAAGATCCCAAGTAAAGGGGTCATTGAAATGTTTTTTTACAAAACGTCGACAGAGACCCTTATCAGAATCAAACAATTCCTTCTGTATAAACTGCCATCCGTTTTTTGTACTAGTTGCCGTTAAATGGTTAACTTGAGGTAGAAGCTGTTCTGTTTTTAGTAAATTTTTTACCACAAAGCAGGAATGAAAACAGTCTATAAAATTTCCAGATTCGTTATCAGCATAATAATCCCAAGATCCATTCTCACGCTGCTGATCAGTGACCCATTGGAGCAGCTTGTTAACTTTATAGATTGAATAATCCTTATTTTCATCTTCACCATAAACGGCATGCAAAGCATAAGCATAAGCAGCATAACTATTAGCATTAACTACCATTCGTGGTTCATCAATAGGCGCATAGGAAAGAGCCAAACATCTATCATCTTGATACATAGTTTTTAAACTTTCGAGGAAACCCCATGTGGAATCAAACATCTCCATGGCATTTTCTTTTGATCCTGAATAGTTAGCCAGCACCAATAAAGCTTCCATGACATAAGGGGTGTGCGTTACAAATGGAATATTATCCGAATAAAGACCATTCTTTGACATCCATGAAAAACCCAGCCCCCAGCTCCAACCCGTATCTCCACTTGGGTCGGTAGCAGATTGAGATAATTCTTTAAGTAACACTGCTGCAATGTTGCTATCCAGCTGTTTTAGCTGATCAAGCCGTAAAACCTCATGGGCAATGACGATAGGATAGCTTCTAGCTCTAGCTTGAGTCAGCCGCCGAGTCACATGGGGTGTTAGCCAATCTAGTAAACCTAAGCTAACCGCTCCGACTTTACCCGTAAGTTGTCCACTGTAATAACGTTCACGCACCTTAACGCCTATCTTAGTAGACCATAGGTCGTATGGATCAAACGTCATTAGGGTGTCAACACGTTCTAGTGTGTATGATTCTTGTGCCATTGTTGGTAGGTAATAAATTGATGGTTCTGTGCGTCTGCCCACTTAAGATATTTTTCAAATTCTATAGCGGCACGTTTTGAAAAGTTTTTTGTATGACCAATTGCAACCGCAGTTACATCGGCGTTAGCAGGGAATTTCCTCTGCCATGATTGTGTGATAGCAATTAACGTCTCTGCTGGCATGGTGCTGATATCAAGCATCCCATGACCCAATTTGGAGAGTTTTCTTAATTGATTTAGTTTGCTTAACAAAGCAGATTCTTTGATACCTGGAATCCCGTAAGAGCCTACGCAGTCGGGTGCTAATGAATCAAAATACATATTGCTTAAAATGATATTAAGATGCTTTAAGTAACCAATTTCCCCAGTAGTGATAGGCAACTCATAGAGTCCTGTTGACGCAGGTTGCGTAACGTCCGAGTAGACTTTCCAGAAGGCTAAATCATCAGGCGCCTTACGAAAATCATACCAATCTTCTTTTACTGAATTATTAGCACCCGGAGCAACCGTTGAATCAATATAAAGGTCATTATTCATTAATGCTTCGATAACAGGTTTGGAAGGTTGTATACACCATCCTCCTGCCCTAAAAGCAACACACTGGTAATCACTACAGGCAGGTTGTAATAGCTGCTCAAGCCAATGTTTACCTTGCTTGATAAGTTCCTCTACAACAGGCTTTGATACATTGCCTATTCTCCAATTTTCAGCATGTAGAGTGAATGATTTATTACTCACATCCACACTAGCACTATGCCATTGAGGATGGAGGTGTAACTGTACGTCGTGACCTGCCTTACAAGCTGTTTGTAATTGACGACATACCGAATTGGCTTGTTGGCTGTGATGTGCTGAAGTGAGTAATGATTGAATCTCTAATGTTTCAGCGAAGATTGATAGCGACGCATTATAGTCAGATGCGATTGATAGCATGTTATCAAGAGGCTTGACCATACAAGTATCCATGCTGCCACTACCATCTCCAAATATCTCATAATCTATGGATAGAATGATATTCATCAGGTCATGTTTTCCTGATTACTTCCATCCTGATTAGTTCCGCGCAAGTAAAGCAAAAATAGTATATTAGATTGATGAAACATAATGCCGTTGGTTAGGAACACAAACATAAAATAAAAAGCGACATAATTTCGATACTTTGGGTGCAACCTTTTATATATTTCAATCGACAGAAGCACCAAAATAACTGCCCCGACGATACCAAAGTTAATGATGACGTTTAGAAAATCATTATGGGCATTCAGTGGATACTTTCCTTGAACTTCTAACGAACCGGTACCGAATAAATAATTTATGAAGGTATAATTATCTTCAATATAGTTTATATAAAATGACCAAATGACAGTACGTCCACTAGATATATTTTTTATCCCTTCTCCTGCATAACCGTCCATTCTGTTTTTGTTAATAAATCGATTTACAATATCCTCAAAGGATATGAAACTACTGTCAATAGAGCTAGCAAGGAGTAGCAATCCAACTAACAAAAGCAATACAAACACAATGTATTTATAATAAGTTTGTAAATTGCGATATAAAAAAATGGCCAGAATGGGGAGTAGGTTCGACCTTACATTCAGTATAATCAAAATAGCTAGAGTGAAAAATCCAAAATACACTTTAGAATACAAAAATAAAAAACTTAGCTTAGCCGTACTTTGACTAACGGTATGAACTGGGTTGTTATCAAATAATGTGTAGAGTTCAAATAGGTTAAAAGTATATCCTGAGAAGAAAAGAACAAGTGCGATGACAAGTGCAACGAGCATGACTATTTGTGCCCATCTCCTCAACTTTTCAAAGGATATATCTAAATGCGAACAGCTTAGTAGCACTAAGGGTATTAATAAGATTTTAAGGTTATAAACTAACTGTGCCGCAAAGTTTTCTTGTGAAAAAGCTAAAGGATAGAAAATCATTAACGAAATGAGTGCAAATAATACGATATCTGTTTTATTTACCAACTTCCCTACATTGTAGGCTATCAACAATAGTGATAATAATATAAAACCTACCTTAGCGTAGCCAGGCTTATCATCTATATAGGTGAAATCGACTAACAATCTGAAACTTAGATAGAATAGTATAAACGCAATCACTATTTTTTCTGTTGAAACTAAAGCTTTCTCATTCACCTTAATTACAACGCACTTTCAATAAGCTTCAGTTTCTTGTTCTGATGATAAAGTTTAAATAGCCTTATTCCCACCACCATATTAAGTACCATCAAGACAAAGTAAGAAATAATAGTCGAGTATGCCGCCCCCATAATTCCATGTTCACGAATCAGCACTATATTCAAAATAATATTAATGGCTGCTGCTATACCATTATTGATAGTAATCCACCCTGCTTTTTCGCTTTTAATAATAAACAACTTAAACTTATCCGCTATAGCAAAAAACACATAAGCAAAAGCAATGATGGGCACAATAGTGATGCCTTTTGTGTAGCTTGGGTCAATAACATACTTATAAATAAAGGGGGTAGCCAGACTCAGTACAAGTGCAACGAGGCTTATCATGACAGCTTGAATCCCGATACTTGAATAAACTTTCTTAAAGTTAGTACTATCGGCCATCTTATAGTACTCACTATTCCAAACTTGTGAGATAGCAGAGTCAGAGATATAAACAGCAATACTTAACGCATAGGCCATCGTATAAATACCTAATTCTTCTTTCCCTACAATACCTTCGATAAAAAACTTGTCTGAGTGGAATATGACCCATTCAAATATCAAACCCGGATAGCCAAGAATCATAAAAGTGACAATTTTGTTGTATCGTCCTTTTTTTACTTCGAAAATTTCTTTTATGGGAATATTTTTCAGGTAGCTTTTTATTGCATAGATACCTAGCGCCGTTGCAGCAATCAACTGTCCATAAATTCTTGCTTGGTAATCCTCTATAAACCATTCTAATAACAACAATGTCGCCCCAAACACTAACGCTTGCTTGATAATAGTCAGAAAATTACCTTCTCGGTGTTTGTGCTCTGAGAAGAAATCAACCGACTTTATGACAATCCAAGTATCCAGCAGGGCAATGAGTGGTTGCAACCAATAAGTATTACCCACCTTATCTCTAAAGAACTCTGAAAAAGCTAGGACAATCCCTAAGAAAATAATCGTTAAAATGACTGTTATTTGAATAATAATAATTTTAAAAGTTTTAAAGTCACCTCGATCAAATTTCTTTTTCCAGCTTAGGTTCTCAAGGTTTCCTGCGATTAGTGGCCCCATAAACGCATTAATACCCAAAAATAATCCCACCCTGCCTAGCTCTTCTGGTGAAAGGTAGTATGAAAGTACCGGGAAAAATATGGCTCCTATAGCGGCTCTAACACCATTCAACCCAAGGCTTTCCAGCATACTTTTATACACTAGTCAGACAACTTATATAAATTATCCACGACAATAGACTCCTGGGTCTTTCCTTGCCTAAAGCCATCATGAAATAACGTACTAGTATGTGTATTTTTATCACTTCGATAGTGCGCCAGTTTAAAGTAAGGTCGCAATGGGTTATTAATATCTTCTTGATATTGCAAGGTAGGTATCCCTTTCAGGCTTACAACTTTTTTGAACGATCCTTTCTCCTCATTATTATAGAAGATCTCAATAAACCCTGTGGGTTTAGTTGTCCATTTCACATGAATGATAAAATCGTTCCAAGTACTCAAATCTAATTGAGGAGTAATCGTCTGCTCTGTTGTAAATGCAGAACCACTACCATCAAAACACTGGTACCCCGACACATTACCTGTCAGCACTTTGGCAATCAGTGCATTTTTTTCTGTCACTTCTATTTGCACTAACTGACAGACATCTTGGTAGCGTGAATGCCAATCAGCAATAACAAACCAGTCTTTGGGAGACTGCCAATTTTTGGGAAAGAAGGTTGACCACGCATACCAGTACTCATCCCCTTCTTTTTCATCATGGTTAGGTCTTAATAAATCACACCTTTCACCCGACATATCTTGAAATTTATCATGATTGGATACTGATAATTTAGCGGCGTATTTACCTTCTCTAGTGGGGCTACTTACTATTGAGAACTGTTCACTATCATTGCAATGAAGGGCTTTCCATTGTGATGCATCTCTGGTTTCAAAATCGCCCCTGAAAATCAGTTCATCCAATGACTTACTTTTACAAGAACCAATAGTGAAGATGATAAGTACAATAGGGGCTATGAATATAGAGACCATCAGGGCGGCTTTTTTTTGCTTCATGTCACCTCTTCTGACACTTTTGGCTCTTTTGGCATAGCACTCTCATTCAGAACAGCATCATAAATGGCCACTAATTTATCTATTATCAAACTACTTTCAAATTTATCAGCTATAATTTTTTTACTATTAAGACCCATGGCACAGCGAAGTGGCTCATCTTCACATAATATCTTCAAATATTTTTC
>JAZGES010000116.1:0-2044 GCA_036478935.1 Thiotrichaceae bacterium | reverse complement strand
GATTTAAATAACCGCGACGATTATCTGGCCTAGTTTTTGCTGACTTAACAGAATTTGCTGCTCCCACCACTTGTTGAAGACGCTTATCATTACTAGGGTGTGTAGCAAACGTTCCGTGGTAAGTCGGTGGTTGTCGACCTTCTGATCGAGCTAAAAACTTACTGAAGTCTTCTTGTGCTTTCAGCACTTCAATAACCTTAATCATATTATGTGGGTCATATCCGGCTCTTGCTAAATACTCTGCACCTAATTGATCAGATTGAAGCTCATGCTTTCGCCCAAAACCACGTACGGATGCTGTTGCTAATGTGCCAATTGCTTTGCCACCGCCCCCAGCTTGCTTGGCAATAACACTGGCAAGTACATTGGTTAAGGTATCCCGTGTTTGTTGCCTTGCACTATGACGAGCAGTAACATGACCTACTTCGTGTGCAAGTACCCCAGCTAACTCTGCTTCTGAGTTTAGATAAGCCATTAACCCTCTTGTGATATAAATATAGCCCCCAGGAAGTGCAAAAGCATTAATGCTTGGGTCATCTACCACGGTAAACTTATACCTAATATTATTCCGGTGACTGTGCCGGGCGAGTGATTGACCTATTTGTTTAACATATGCTTGCAACGCAGGGTTGTTATAAGGCTTATATTGCTTAAGCACCTGCTTATGAAGCCCTGCACCAAGAGAGACCTCTTGTGCCTCAGACATCATTACAAATTCTTTTTTACCGCTCACGGGGTTGACTGAACAACCAGATACCAATATTACGTAAAGTGCGATGCCTGATAAAGTTAACCACTTTTGAAGATTCATTTGTTACTCCTAAATTAATAAAAGGTATCCATAAGCTAGTCCAGATCCAGATAAACAGGATGTCGAACTCTGATATACCCTTTCTTGCCATGACGATACAACATACCGGTCACTTGAATAGTTTTGCCTTTTAAATGCTCACTATCTAAGTCTTTAAACAAACCGAGATCAGGTTTCTTAATTGTAATATAAATTTGATGATCTAGCGTAATACTGATCTTGTTTTTTCGACGCTTTATACGCTTAACAGTTCCTTTCAGCCTAACATAACCATTGTAAGTACTTTTCAGAGAGGAAGCCGCCCTAATTTTATTTTGGGGAAGCTGCCATATATTTAAGCCTTTCTTTTGTGCCTGTTTTTCTGCGACCCGATAGCACTCAAGATAACGATCATTAGGAGGGATCATCAATAAGGTTGCCAGCCCTTGCCTAAGTAGCCACTCGGACACATTGATATCATCCGATGTAAATACATGCGCTAACAAACGTCCATATTTATCCCTATTTTGCGTACCTTCCTGAATAGCAATACGGTAATTGTTTTTTGTCAACAACTCACGCAATGCTTCTGTTGCTTGCCCAGCATATGGCTCAGAACGCTTCTTCTTACCTTTTTTATGAGCCACTTCAGGCGTATCAATACCTATAATACGAAGCTTTCGCTTGTCAGCAAGCTTTAGGGTGTCCCCATCATAGACCCACTTTACATGAGCTTTTTGAGTATGTGACGGCTTTGGGCAAGTCAGATCAAAAGATGGGGAAGCTAGAGAAGGCGATGGAGATAGTGCAAAAGAAGGGGCTATTGATGCTATTGAAAATAAGAAAGCAAAAACAAAAAAGGCACTCAATATGAGTGCCTTTCTTACAAGCTGATTTATGTACAAGTTAAATACATAAAAGAGATGCATTCAGTCTGACTTTTCTATTTCTTTCTACCGTAACGTTGGTTGAACTTATCAACCTGACCAGCAGACTTGTTAAGATTCTGCTTGCCTGTATAAAACGGGTGAGAGTGACTTGAAGTTTCCACTTTAACTAGTGGGTATTCATTGCCATCTTCCCATTGAATGGTATCTTTTGTGCCAATAGTAGAACGCGTTAAAAATGAAAAATCAGCGTTCACGTCCTGAAAGACTACTTCTCTATAATTTGGGTGAATGTCGGCCTTCATGGGAAGATCCTCTATATTATTCTGTTTGACGAAATTTAAAGAGCCGGAATACTACCAGAAAA
>JAZGES010000115.1:0-6226 GCA_036478935.1 Thiotrichaceae bacterium | reverse complement strand
AGCCCTTCGCGAATTTCACGAAACTCTTCATTAATGCGTAACTGATCCGTATTCCTAGGATTGGCTGACAACAAAAGTACTCTGGTTACTCCATCACCCATTTCTCAAACTCTGCAAGTAATTTATTTGGAAGGTCTCAGTTAAGTAAGCATGAGCAAGTCTATTCAGGCTCTTAATTGAGAAGTATTATTAGTATAGACCCTTTCATTCTTTTTATAGTGCCAAGTTACAGTGTCAAATTATAGCGTCAATCAATATGAGTATATTAATTGTATTGGATATCAATGGGTGTCTACCTATGGATTCAACCCGTATTTATGTGTGATAAATCGATGAGCCGTTGTGTAGACTTCTGTAATAAAAGGCTATTTTTTCACCTCATCATAATAGATTTGTTTTAACAGGTAAGTATGTAAGAATAGACTATACTTATGGGTAATTTTTTGGGCAGGGGGAGTATTTGTGTAAAGAGTTATTGTTTATCACTGTCTCATCTAATCTAGGTATGATCCAGAATTACACGCTAAGCCTATGCTAAATTTAAAAGCCATCATTTCAAATACTATTTCCGATGATTTTCCGGAAGAGCACATCGCTCGTTTGAAGAAGCATAACATCCAGTCCTTTTGGATTCATATGGTGCTCGCTTTTACATTGCTGGTTTCTTTGGTTTCTGCGAATACAGAAAATACACGTGCGCTTATCATTTGGTTAGGTGTTCTGACGATCACCGGCTTTGTTCGTTTGAGCCATAATTCAACACAAACCATTCCCAGTAATATTGATCCCTTTAGTTCGAAGCTCTGGGTAAGTAAATACATTTTATTAACCACTTTCATGAGTGCTCTGTGGGGTGCTGCGGGAATTTTTCTGTTGTCGCAAGAGCCTGTTATTCAGACGACGTTGCTCATCCTTCTCATATCAGTACTTATTTCAACGATCCCTCTTTTATTGGCATCAAAATCTGCATTCTTTGCTCAATTCATCAGTATTCTGGCTCCCTTGACATTTAGTTTGAGTTTCAATTTTTCTGTTAAAGAACACCTTATGCTGAGTGCTTGCCTCATTGCTCTTGCGGTTACTATTATTTTCGCGTCCAGCTATCTCAATCAAATCATCACACAGTTGCAAGAAGCTCAACGTGCACTGCAAACTCAGGCAGACACTGATCAACTGACTAAGCTAGCTAATCGCCGCGCTTTTGATACCTCCTTTAAAAAAGAATGGCGACGCAGTACGCGAGATCAAAATGCCATTTCGTTATTGATTATTGATGTGGATGATTTCAAGCTTTATAACGATACATTGGGGCATTTTGCAGGTGATGAATGCTTGAAGAAAATTGCTCAAGCGACTCAAGACAATGCACTCCGTCCAAGCGATATTGCAGCACGAATCGGGGGTGAAGAGTTTGCCATTTTGTTACCTGAGACGGATACAGAAGGTGCTTTTAGGGTGGCGGAACGACTACAGCAAAGTGTTAAGCGGCTGGATGTTAAACATCCGACAGATAAAAGCCGTAATTTGACTGTTAGTATTGGGATCTCCAGTTGTACTCCAGCACCACTCAGTGATGACCAGCAATCGGATGTTATTTTTCCTGCGATGCTTATAAAATCTGCGGATTATGCGATGTATCAGGCAAAGCGTGATGGCAAAAACACGATTGTAACGGAAGGTTGTGGTATGCATTCCGTACCTCCGTCATTAAAAGAACCAGAAGCAAAAATACAAGCTGAAGTTTTACCAGTTTAACTCTTAGTCTTAGTGCTGCCTTCTAAATATCCGTATCTATTAAACTTTTAAAGTTCATAGTACAATGCGGCTCCCTTAATTAGTGAAGAGCCAGCTATGCCAATTACGAAAACCCAATTAATCATTCCTTTTTTAGCCTGTGTACTTTGTCTTGCTGGTTGTCAGGATGATAAAGTTGCTGCTCCTGCATCTACTACAGAGAGCAATCAAGCCACAGAAACTATATCTGTTACAGCAAACAATGAAGGTGCCAAGCTGCATCAAGAAAAATGTGCAGGTTGTCATATGGCTCCACACGACGCTGCTTTTTATCAGCGACCTAATAGTAAAATGAAATCTTATGAGCGTCTGCAAAGCCAAGTACGTCTTTGTAATGCAAATTTGAATCTAGAACTATTCGATGAAGATATGACACAAATTGGTGAATTTCTTAACGAGAGTTATTATAAGTTTCCAGTTAACTGATCTTTTGAGTAATGGGTAAGGCTGTATTATTTTAGACAAGGCATACACATGATTAATTACCCAGAATCTTCGCTACCCGAAGGAGAAATAGCAACTACTCGTGTGGTAGCAATGCCTGCGGACACTAATCCTGCCGGTGATATTTTTGGTGGTTGGATCATGTCTCAAGCTGACTTGGCAGGTGGTGTGGCGGCAACTCAACGAGTACATGGGCGAGTAGTTACCGTTGCAGTTAATTCTTTCCACTTTGATCAGCCTGTTTATGTAGGTGATCTAGTGAGTTGTTATGCTACCGTGGAAAAAGTGGGCAATACGTCACTCACCATTAATGTAGTGGTTTATGCCGAACGCTATGGTCAGCAGCAAGAAATTGTAAAAGTTACCCGAGCCAAACTGGTCTATGTTGCTCTTGATGAACAGGGTAAACCTGTTGGTATAGCTTCTTGATGAAAACAGCGGTGTCTGTTCGTAGAAAAAAGTAACTAGTTAGATGGAAGCTGACTCAATCTGAGTAGTTACGAAAATAACAGTGTTACTATCCCACCTTACTCCTCTTACTTCACCTCCAGCCATTTAAACTATTCATGATTATTCATCAACAAAGCAAAGTCCACGGTAACCGTCGTGACTTACAGAACCTGCGCTCAATTCTTCCCTACTTAATGGATTATCGGGGTAGGGCTTTATTTGCACTGGCTTGTCTGGTGTTATCAAAAGTAGCTAATGTGGGTGTTCCCGTCACCCTAAAAGCGATTGTGGATTACCTCGAAGGACACCAAGAACAAATGCTAGTATTGCCGGTTGCTTTATTGCTGGCTTATGGTGCTTTACGTCTTTCTAGTTCACTCTTTAATGAGCTACGAGACACCATTTTTGCCAAGGTTCGCTATCATGTGATGCGGCGTTTATCGACCCGTGTTTTATCCCACCTGCATGATTTATCACTACGTTTCCACTTGGATCGTAAGACGGGAGCGATTAGCCGAGATTTAGAGCGAGGCACACGCTCAGTTGGCACCATTATGAATTTTATGGTGTTTAGCATTATCCCCGTTTTAGTAGAGTTCACGCTGGTTGCCGTAGTCTTACTGAGCCAATATGCGCCGATATTTACTCTCGTTACCTTTGGTACGGTTGCTATCTATATGACCTTTACTTTTTTCATCACGGAATGGCGGATGGAGTATCGCCATGAGATGAATCGGTTGGATTCTGAAGCAAATACTCATGCCATTGATAGTCTGATTAATTACGAAACAGTTAAATATTTTAACAATGAAAAGCAAGAGCTAGAACGTGTAGATAGTACCTTGGAACAATGGGAATCAGTGGCGGTTAAAAGCCAATCCACCATGTCCCTGCTGAATTTTGGACAAGCTTCTATTATCGCCATCGGTGTCACCATTATCATGTTTTTTGCCGCCAATAGCGTCACTCAAGGTGAAATGAGTATTGGTGATTTGGTGATGGTGAATGCCTTCATGTTACAGCTCTTTATTCCTTTGGGGATGTTGGGCATTATTTATCGTCAAATTAAATATACCTTAGCGGATATGGATTTGGTCTTTAAGTTGCTGGATAAAAAGCCAGAAGTCACTGATATTGAAGATGCAAATGATCTGAAAGTAACGAAAGGTAAAGTAGAATTTAAAGCGGTTAATTTTGCCTATCAGCCTGAACGTCCGATACTTAAAAATCTTTCTTTTGCCATAGAGCCAGGGCAGACAGTTGCTATCGTTGGGCACAGTGGTGCAGGGAAATCGACTATCTCTCGCTTATTGTTTCGCTTCTATGATATTACAGGGGGTGGAATCCTGATTGATGATCAAGATATTTCCAAAGCCTCACAAGCCAGTCTACGCCAAGCCATTGGTATCGTACCTCAAGATACTATTTTGTTTAATGACACGATTTTCTACAACCTGAATTATGGCAATCTCAATGCAAGTCGAGAAGAAGTAGAGAAAGTAGCTGATATGGCGCATATCAAAGACTTTATTGAATCGCTTCCGGATGGTTGGGAGACGCTTGTAGGAGAGCGTGGGTTGAAGTTATCGGGTGGTGAAAAGCAACGTGTTGCTATAGCCAGAGCGTTATTAAAGAAGCCTTCCATCCTGATTTTTGATGAAGCCACATCTTCATTGGATAGTGCCACCGAGCAGGCTATTCAGGATACTTTACAAAGTATTTCTGATCAGCATACCACTCTTGTTATCGCTCATAGACTTTCAACGATTGTAGATGCTGATCAAATTTTGGTATTAGATCATGGTGAATTGATAGAGCAGGGGGCTCATCAGGAGTTACTAGCGAAACAAGGCACGTATAGTGAAATGTGGGCGATACAGCAGTCGTAGCGCTTTATGTGAGTTCTGAAAAAAGAACTATACTCTTTAGATAGCCAAGCTTTTGTCTAAGGAGAGAAAAATGAATGCTGATGCAAAATTAGGATGTTCAATGCGCATGGTGTTTGCAGGAATGTCTGCTTTTATCTGGATAGGTATTGCCTTAACTGGTTTTGGTAATGTTCATTGGTTTATATACATACCTGCTATTGCCACCGCAGTGGTTGCAATTACAGGAATATGTATGGGTAATAGTGTCGCTGGACGTTTTTGTAGAAAGTAGTGACCTTACTTTTTGCTAGCGAGCACCACAAATTTCTTATTACTAGCAATAGTCTGGCAATTCCCAAACAAGCGTTTTAGCTTAATGTGGTAAGCCAGATGTCTATTACCTACCACCCAAAGTTGACCACCCTCTTGCAACAGCTCTTGGCTCTGCGACAACATTTCCCAAGCGATATGATCACCAATCGCGTACTGCTGGTGAAAGGGAGGATTGCACAGTATTAAATCTATGGGGTGTTCTGAATCGAACTTTGATAACCCGTCACTCACCAGAAAATCAGCTTGATTTTTCTCTTCGGTAGATGAGTCTTCATCAGTCAAACTTGCAAGGTAATTCGTCTTGGCTGAGTCCACCGCCATATAAGATTCGTCTATAAAAGTGAGTTGGCTGTTGGGTAGCTGCCTCTTAGCGAGAATGCCTAGCACACCATTGCCACAACCAAGGTCAATAATATGTTTAGACTCTGGCAATTGTTTGAACTGCTCTGCCATAAACCTTGCGCCCATATCCAGTTTGTCTTTGGCAAAAACATTAGCGTGATTGCTCAATGTTATATCTAAATCTTTGTCATGAAAGCTTTTCGGGTACGAAGGCTTGTGTGCTTCAGTTTGTTCAAAGGTGCTGAATATTAAGCGTGCTTTTTTGCTAGCTAAAGAAGTTTTCGTCTCTCCCAAAATCGTCTCAAAGAGCTTCAATGTTGAAGTGTGAATATGCTTAACCATGCCAGCCGCAACTATTTTAGTATCCTTTGAAATATGAGCTTTTAGTGCAATCAGCTGACTTTCTAATAAAGCGATGGTTTTAGGAACTTTAATTAATACAAGATCAAAGCTTCCTGTTGGGGCTTGTATGCTTGGAATGTAGTTAACATTGTCAGTTAATTGGTTAAGCGTAAGATTGTGCTGCGCCGCCAGATGGGATTGGTAGGAGTCTGACCAGCTTTGAGGCGAGTATTGGTTTAAGCTAGTGGATAGCGCTCCAAACTGGTCATTAATCACTAGCAGCTTAGTATTTTCTGATAGTAGTTGTTGCTCAGCGGTATGATTTAGAAGCAACTCATCCGCAGCATCCCAAGCTCGTAAAAGCTGTTTTTTGATAATGGGAAGGCGTTGTAGAGTGTAATCACCAAAAGTAGTAGAAAGAGTGTCCATTGTGGAATAGCTTGATTATAAATAAGAGCTGTATCTATCCATTATTTAGTGAAATGGTCAAGCGTATTTGTAATTGAGCTTGGTTGAATATCTTATCTATTAATTGAATAAGGCGATTCACTTGGCACAATAAAGTAATTTTCATTCACAGAATAGCGTCGATAGGTATCGGTAATGAGGTAATCATTGTTCTCAACCCATTCTTTAAATGAGCCAACATTCGT
>JAZGES010000114.1:0-2402 GCA_036478935.1 Thiotrichaceae bacterium | reverse complement strand
TAATGAGTGACAGTCCGACATCTCGAATTTTAGTATCATTGCATGATATTAGCCTGTCTATGGGTAACCGTACAATTCTGGATAATATTAGTCTGGAAATACAGGCAGGTAGTGTACTCAGTGTCATAGGGCCTAATGGTGCTGGGAAATCAACGCTGTTACGTATTTTGTTAGGTTTACAGCAAGCTGATTCGGGTGAAATCTTTCGACAAGATAAGCTTCGTATTGGCTATGTACCACAAAAAGTGGTGATTGATGCACAAATCCCCTTAACCGTACGCCACTTTGTTCAGCTTTCAGGTAAGAAAGAAACATCACAACTAGATGCGGTACTCACTGAAGTAGGAGCCAATCAGGTGATTGACAACCCTGTACAGTCTTTGTCAGGCGGTGAGTTTCAGAGGGTCTTATTAGCGCGGGCATTATTGCGTGACCCACAGCTATTAGTGCTAGATGAACCTGCTCAAGGGGTCGATGTGAATGGTCAGGCACAACTTTATCAGCTCATTGATCAACTCGTAAAAGAGCGCGGTTTTGGAGTGATTATGGTGTCGCATGATTTGCACTTAGTCATGGCTAAAACAGATAAAGTACTCTGCCTAAACCAGCATATTTGTTGTAGCGGTCATCCGGAAGATGTGAGTAAACACCCTGAATACATGAACTTGTTTGGCGACCTCTCTGCCGCCTCTGGGATTGGTGTATATACCCACCACCATGATCACGAGCATGAGCTAGACGGACACGTTTGCCCACTGAAAGATGGCGATAAATGCGGAGCGCACCAGCATGGATGATTTTATTTATCGTGCTATAGCAGCCGGGATTTTGGTGGCGACACTAACGGGTGCATTGGGGGTCTTTATTATCTGGAGACGCATGGCGTACTTCGGCGACACTGTTTCACATGCCTCTTTATTAGGTGTATCGCTGGGTTTCATGCTCGGCATTAGTATCAATGTAGGAGTCATTCTCGTCAGCCTTTGTGTCGCGCTTTTAATGATTGTTCTGCAACGCAAAAGAGGGCTAAGTAATGACACCTTACTGGGCATTCTTGCACATAGCGCCTTATCACTGGGTTTAGTCACACTAGCCTTTGTAGAAGGTGTAACGGTTGATTTAAATGCTTGGTTGTTCGGCGATATTCTAGCGGTTTCAAATCAAGACTTGTTGGCTTTTGGGATAGTCACCGTATTAGTTTTGGGGTTGCTAATGCTTATCTGGAAACCGCTACTATCTTTGACCGTGCATGAAGATCTAGCCAGAGTAGAAGGTGTCAACATTACCCTGATTAGCACGATTTATACCTTGCTAATAGCTTTGACTATTGCAGTAGGTATGAAGGTAATTGGTGCGCTATTAATCTCTTCTTTATTAATTATCCCAGCAGCAGCTGCGAGAAAGTTAGCGGACACTCCAAGCAAGATGGCTATTATCGCCATCATCATTGGTATTGTGTCGGTGTTAGCAGGCTTGGGGCTTTCTTATGGATGGGATACTCCGGCAGGCCCTTCTATCGTAGTGGTTGCCAGTTTTATTTTTACACTACTCCATTTCTTGCCTCTCTCATTGCTTAAAGGACAACCTATTCAAGGTTAAGGGTTTTATCATGTCTAAAGAACTATTTATTATGCGTCACGCTAAGTCATCATGGAATACTGATGAGTCTGATATTACGCGCCCACTTAATAAACGCGGCATTAATGCTGCGACTCGAATTGGAGATGGATTAACCCGACTAGATTGGGTTCCTGAAAAAATTCTGATGTCTCCGGCGAAGCGTGCGCAACAAACATATGATGTGATTAACTTGGATGTTCCCGTTGAAGAAGACAGCCGAATTTATGAAGCAAGCCTTAGTGATTTGTTTGAAGTGCTAGCTGATGTGCCCGATACCACGAACAAACTGATGCTGATTGGACACAACCCCGGCTTAGAAGACTTATTGCTTCATCTGGCTCCGGCTGCCGAGCGACAGAAAAATGGTAAGCTCCTGACCACTGCCAATGTAGCGCGTATTGGTATTGAAGGAAACTGGAGTGGTTTAAGTACTCGAAAAGGGACTTTGTTAGGTCATATACGACCTAAAGAAATGAATGATTAAAAGCTCTGAATAAGTAGTTCGTCATTGCTGAAGCTTTAAGAATCGCTAAAGCTCATCTAATCTGGTGAATACCAGAATCCATCTGTGAGCCAACACCATGCTTCAACGATGGATACCGGCATTCACCGGCATGACGATGGTACAGATGAGTGCAAATACTTTTGAGACGATTAATATTAATTGAAATAAGAAGAACAATAAGGGGACTATAACTAATAATGAACGATTATATCTATTCCATCATCCTTAGCATGATGCCTATTTTCGAATTGCGTGGCGGCATACCTTATGCATTAGC
>JAZGES010000113.1:0-4095 GCA_036478935.1 Thiotrichaceae bacterium | reverse complement strand
TGCTCCAGCAACTTAGGTTTGATGGAATGCTAGAACATTGTCCGGTTATATTGACCATTATCTCTGATTAGGTTCCTTGTTAATAGGGCTAATAGGGTTATTACGATTTTATAGCTCACCGCCAGTGGAATAAAGTGTATAGATAAAGTAAAGTCTCTTTTCGTTCTAATAACCCCACTTAATTTCGAAACCAATTATATTATGTCTAATACCCTTCGAATTGCCACTCGTAAAAGTCCTTTAGCTCTCTGGCAGGCTAATGAAGTTGCACGCCAACTCAAACAGCACCACCCCGATCTGGAAGTCACGCTAGTTACCATGACGACGAAAGGGGATAAGATTCTTGATACTCCTCTTGCTAAGGTGGGTGGCAAGGGTCTTTTTGTAAAAGAACTCGAAGTAGGCATGCTCGAAGATATCGCGGATATTGCAGTACACTCAATGAAAGATGTACCGGTAAGCTTTCCTGAAGGTTTGCACTTACCGGTTATTCTAGAGCGCGAAGACCCCAGTGATGCCTTTGTATCAAATACCTACTCATCGCTTGAGGAATTGCCAAAGGATGCAAAGATGGGGACTTGTAGTTTACGCCGTCAGACACAGCTTCGTGAGACCATGCCTAACCTGCAAATTTTGGATTTACGCGGTAGCGTCAACACGCGTTTAGCTAAATTGGATGAAGGGAACTATGATGCCATCATACTTGCTAGTGCTGGTCTTAAACGGCTAGGTTTTGAATCTCGTATTACGCAAAGTATTCCTACGGATAAAAGCCTTCCTGCGGTCGGACAAGGAGCCATTGGAATTGAATGTCGAATTGATGATGAGCGTATTAATGCATTGATTGCACCACTCAATCACCATGATACTTTTTTAAGAGTGCGTGCAGAACGCGCCATGAATACTCGACTTAATGGCGGTTGCCAAGTTCCCATTGCTGGCTTTGCTGAGCTGAGTGATGATGGTAAAACTCTAACCTTGCGTGGTTTGGTTGGCTTTCCTGATGGTTCTAAGCTATTTCGAAGTCAGCAAACTGGCTCGGTAAAAGATGGTGAAGCTATGGGTATAGCGGTCGCTGAAGATATTTTGGCACAAGGTGGGAATGCAGCATTAGAGGCGGTAGGTATTGAAGCTGAACACTAGTGCATTTTGAAAGACCACATGAAAACTCACATAAAAGCTCAGATAAAACCTCTGCTCGGCTGCTCTATACTGGTAACAAGGCCACAGCATCAAGCAGAATCATTCTGTCAGATGTTGGAGCATGCTGGAGCCACTGTTTTTAGATTCCCTACGATTGAAGTAAAAGCGACTACACCCAACGAACAATCTCTTGATGCGCTCATGCATTTGAACCAACAGGATATTCTATTATTCACTAGCAGTAATGCTGTCCATTTTTGCCTACCTTGGCTGAAACCTTTTATTTCCACATGCTCTGTTTCCACCCCCTCTAAAAAACCCAAGCTGCCGTTTAAAATAGCGGCTATTGGTAAAAAAACAGCACAAGCTTTAGAACAACAACACCTTCATGTAGACATCTTTCCAGAAGATGTTTTTAACAGTGAACGCTTGTTAGCATTACCTGAAATGCAGACTGTAGCCAATAAAAGCATCCTTATCATAAAAGGACGTGGCGGTAGATCCATTCTTCATGATGGCTTGCAAAGACGGGGAGCTAATATTAAAAAAGCTAATGTTTACTGTCGTCAGCGCCCTACTCCTGATATCGAGGTGTTGAATGCCCTCAAGTCGCAAAAAATTGATATAATTACCCTAACTAGTGCAGAAAGTGGCAAAAACCTGTTTGCTATGTTAAAAAATGAATTACCAGCTTGGTCATCTGCAAGTACTTTGTTATTAGGTAGTAAGCGAATTCATCAAGCTATCTATAGTAGTGCAAGTTATAATAGTGGAAGTTACGATGATAAAAAAACTAAAGCTACACATCCTTTCTGGATTGCAAAAAACCCCAGTGACGATGCTATGTTTACCGCTTTACTAGAATGGAAAAAACAACACATTGAACGACTTTAATCCTAATATGCCTGATCAAGCCCCTCATCAAAACTCTCTTCAGAATAAAGAGAACTCTTTTGATGATGGCAACAATGAGCACCCTGCAGAAACTAGAAAAAACTCTCGACTGGCATTGTATATTGCATTTCTCGCACTGTTTTTTACTGCGGTGGGAATTACCGTCGGCTACAAACATTGGCTAAGAATTGATGATAAAGCTAGAGCGGCTTTAAAAGAAATCAGCATCATCCATTTACAACTCAAAGAGACCGCAAATAAATCAAAAGTTGAAGAATTAAGTACACATCTAACCGAGTCATCAAACAAAGCGGAACAGCGACTCATTGAGTCTTTACATGAACTGGATCAAATACGCGAACAAACCACTTATTCTGCCCAAACAGTAACAGACCAAATTGCTGAACTCACACTAAAACGACAACTCTCCCACCCAGCTTCAAAAAAAGCTAGTCAGACAACTCAACTTACCCAATTTGCTGAAGTGCGTTTTTTGTTAGAATCTGCAAAACGCCGCCTAACAATGGATTATGACAAAGATCATGCATTGCAGTTCTTAAAAGCCGCAGATCAGATACTCATCCAAATCAATTCGACGGAGTTATTATCGGTAAGAGAAAAACTTGCACATGACATCGCAGAACTCGAAAGATTTACCATACAGGACACCCAAGAGCTATCAGCAACTATCACTCAATTAGAGCAGGATATAAAACCACTTGCCGATTTACAAAAGAGTTTAGCTAATGGCGAACCGATACAAGTCTTTGAAGATGAGGATGATAGCGAGAGCCTAACAAGCAAAGTTAAAACCTATATTAACGACTCAATTTCAATCCGCAAACAAACCACGTTGCCACGCTATGCACCCAACAGTAGCGATAAGAGCCGTATTGACCAACTACTTCAGTTGCGTTTGGAATCCTTACGCATCATGGCTATGGAACGTCATAACACGTTATACCACCAGCAAATAAAGAGCCTAAAACAGATGTTGGAGCTTTACTATTCTGTTGAAGACTCAAAAGCTTGGTTAGCCACACTTGATGAGCTGGATGCTGAGGATTTAACTCCTCAACGCCCTAATATTTCATCAGCACTTGATATGCTACTACAAACATCAGAATCTGACTCCTCTGCACAAACGGCACAGGCTGCGCAGACGGTAACACAAAGAAAACAGCAGGAATAAAAAATGATACTTATCTACATCTTGGTCATTCTGGCAGTCATTGCTGGCTCTTTCTGGCTCTTTGATACGTTGTTAGCAGAACAGAGCAACATTGTCCTTTACTGGTCCGGACATAGCATTGAACTCAGTGCTGCTAATCTAGTTGCTGCATTGATCGTTACTTTCCTTGCCTTTTATATTGTACTGCGTATTTTCAAGCACCTTATTAGCATGGGAAAATATGCACATAACTACCGTCAACGTAAAACACGCAGACGTACTAGAAATGGCTTGATGCAAGGTTTGCTTTCACTAGTTGAAGGAAATTGGGATAAAGCAGAAACTCAGTTGCTAGCAGATGCAGCTCACTCTGAAATCCCGGTATTACATTACTTAGGAGCAGCTAGAGCAGCTCATTTAAGAGAGGCTTATGAACTACGTGATCAGTACCTCAAGCAGGCTAACGAAGCTCCGTCATCAAATGGGCCCAATGGCAGAGCTGAGATTGCTATAGCCATTTCCCAAGCAGAAATGCAGCTTTACTCTGAGCAACTTGAACAAGCACGAGCAGGACTGATTACGCTATTAGAAGAACACCCCAAACATCATTATGCAAAGAAGCTCTTAGCAAAGTCATATTACAAACAAGAGGACTGGAAAAACTTATCAGCCCTACTTCCGGAAATGAACAAGCTAACTGTATTAAATGAGAAAGAGTCAGAGCGTTATGAAACAGCTTCCTTAAAGGGCATTTTTCAAATGTATGCCAGTGAAGACAACGTGTCTAAACTAAAGCTTGAATGGAAAAAAATACCTACCGACATACGCAATAAAAGCAATGCTATTCTGCTCTATAGTAAAGCGCTTGTTGCAGCGGGTGATAACGT
>JAZGES010000112.1:0-4498 GCA_036478935.1 Thiotrichaceae bacterium | reverse complement strand
ATCCAGGATGGTGCGCTTGAACGTGTTGAGAATCCATTGAAAGATGAGAACTTCACTAAGCCATCTGATGATGATGTGACACTGGAAGATTCAAGCTGGATCTAAGATCACAGCAACTTTCATCGATTAACTATTCCTGTCTTGTTATCAGCTTAAGACAGGAAGTTGTACTAAATAACTTATAGGTAGCAATATGCATCCCGCATTTTCAGTAATTTTTCTCACTACTTTGCTAGGAATAGCTCAGGGACTTTTCACGGCTTTGATTACAGCTCAGGTTTACACGTTAGTAGAACTTGTGCCTGTTGATGAGTCCAATAAGTTTTATGCAATGGGTACATTGATTGTCATTATCTTTGTAGGACTTGCCTTGTTTGCTTCATTCTTCCATTTAGGTCGTCCAGAGCGAGCATGGAGAACGGTAAGCCAATGGCGTACATCTTGGTTATCACGTGAAGTTATTGCGCTACCTTCATTTGGAGCGGTTGCCTTTATCTATGGAGTAATTCAGTGGTTTGGGCTTGATTTTGAAGTCTTAACACTAGGGCAATATAGTATTTCTTTCTCATTATTAGTGGGCTTACTAGGCGTAGCACTGAGCTTCGCACTGTTTATTTGTACAGGAATGATTTATACCTGTATTCGTTTTCTTCAAGAGTGGTCTACTCCGCTAACCGTCATTAACTTCACTATGCTGGGGTTAGCTTCTGGGTTTACGGTTGCAACGCTTTATGCAACATACACTGCTCCTGGTTTAGTTAATATGTTTGGTGGATGGGCAATCTTTTTCACCGTCTTTGCGGCGATTACCAGAATTAGCTCTTTAATTAGAAATTCACGTATCAAGCCTAAATCCACACCCACCTCAGCGATTGGCGTAAGACACAGTAAAATTACCCAGATGACGCAGGGCGCAATGGGTGGGTCTTATAATACCCGTGAGTATTTTCATGGTAAAACAGATACATTTTTGAGAGTAGTTAAGTGGAGCTTTTTAGTATTAGCTTTTGTTGTGCCACTCGTTCTGCTTATTACGGGTTTGATTACTAAGTTGGCGGTTGTTGTCTTTGCTGCGGCTGTTATTCAGTATGTGGGCTTGATTTTAGAGCGTTGGTTTTTCTTTGCGCAAGCTAATCATCCGCAGAATATTTATTATCAAGCTACATAAACCTTGGCAAAAGCGTGGCTCATGAAAGTGAGTTATCAGGTGGAATATACCTAAAGAAACATCAAGCCTCCGCGCCGTCATACCGGGCGGATGCCGGTATCCATCGTTGAAGCAAAGCGCCAGTTCATAAATGGACTCTGGTATTCATTGGAATGGTGAGCTACTTGACAGGTAGATATATAGGAAGGTTAGTCGCTAATTTCACCCTCAATTACTTCATCAAGTAACTCAACAGCTGTCTCAACAAAATGAGGACAACGGGTTCTAAATACACCTGTCTCACGAGCTTTCTTGTAGCCCTCTTCTTGGCTAATGTCGCACTCTAATAATTCTTTACAAAGAAGCGTGCCATGCTTTTCTTTAAACTTGGTTGAGAAATCTTGAACAGCTTTCATAGTGGCTTCTTTAGATTCCGTATCACCCACTTTCCCAGTACTTTTTTCTAATCCTAAAACCAGAATACTCCCTGTAACGGTTCCACAAGTTTCAGCCATCCTTCCCATGCCTCCAGCTAAACCTGTCGTCAGTTTCATAGCTTGCTCAACATCCAAATTGTAGTGTTCGCTGTAAGTGGTTAGCACGGCTTGGGCGCAGGAATGTCCATTGCAAAAGGCATGCGCGGCTTTCTTGGTTTTATGAGACATAGGTATGACTCCTATTATTTGATATTGAGTAATTCAGCACTTCTTGAAAAAATCTCCGTAGGTACCCCCAAAGCTTGCTTCAAGGCAACATCTCTATCAAGAGGATTACTAATTTTCGATATGTCATACATCTGCTTGATAGTAAGGTTCAAAGGGAAATAGTAAGGCGATACTAGAATCATATTAGTCAAGGGGAAGTCGCTACCGTAAAGTAGCTTATTTTTTATCTTGGGATTACTAATAGCATTATTTAAATAGCCCAATTTGTTGATCTGAGTAAGGCTAGAAATCTCACTGTAAAAATTAGGATAGCCAGAAAGCATGGGTAGTGCGCGTTCGTAATTACTTTCACCCTCTATTTCACCTGTCGTAGCAATATGTGCGGCTATGACAGTGACTCCCATTGCCAAAGGCAGCTTTAGCAGCTTTGGGTCGCCATAGTCGTCAATAGCAGAACCAAAGGCACGTTCTTGCCCTGTGTGACTTAACAGAGGCAAATCAAGTTCCTTCATCTTAGCGTAGAAGGGCGTGAGTGTGAGGTCAGATGGGTCTATGTGCTGGATGTTCGGAATCCACTTGATGAGTACGGCACCGTGTTCTTTTGCTTGTTCCAATCGGTTTAGTGCATCTCTTCGATAAGGGTTTATGCTCGCGCCATAATGCAGTGTGGGGTATTTAGCTGTTTGCTCTGCAATATAGGAGCTAGGAATATAAATCTGAGTTTTTTCTTTATCTATTTTTCCTTTGTTTTTCCCTTGGTTATGGATGACTCCATCCATTGCCAGAACAACAACTCCCTTTACATGTTCCGACTCATCGACCATTTTCGCTAATTGTTTGATAGCGAGTTGATCTCCCTCTGTTTCCAATGACTGAGCGGTTACTCCAAAAGCCTTGAGATAGTAATCAAACTTATAGCCTTTTTTTAACTCATCCGAGATAAAGCTTCCACTGTTTCCATGACCCAGACCCGCAGTGTGTACATGCATGTCGATAATGGGTGTAGTGGGTAATGCGCTAGGAGTGAGGACGGGACCTTTGAAGAATATGATCCGTAAAATAAGGGCAACGACTATCACCAATGCAATAGCAACAAGAAAGAATTTTAATAAGTTAAACAGTATTTTTAGCATTAAATAGGGTTTCTAATGAGATTGTTTATAAAGAACGAAAGTTGCTCGTTCAGTATAGCAAGGATTCTAAAGTTTAAATAAATGCAATCAAACGAAGGACTGAATCGTCTATTATTTGACGATGGGTGGCATATAGAAAATTAGTTAGTCATCAAATAGTCATTTACTTTTATTCCTATTAGGAGAATACAATGAAAAAGTCACGTGTACTTGCAACTGCAGCAGTTGCTAACATTTTAGTTCTTGGTACTACCATTAGCACAGTAGCATTTGCCGTACCTGACCAGCCTAAAAACTGGGAAAAGTGTGCTGGTATTGCTAAAGCAGGAAAGAATGATTGTGGATCGCTAACTAAAGGCGGTCATTCATGCGCAGGCCAAGCGGAAACTGATAATTCAGATACCGAGTGGGTTTATGTACCTCAAGGCACTTGTGAGAAAATTACAGGTGGTATTAAAGGTAAAGTTAAGCCTGCTAAGTAGGTTTAACTCCTTGCCTTCACTACTTGTATTTTTTTAACTACGCAGTTTATTGACACTTGCAGTGGAGGTAAATGATTAGGTAGTGGGTTAAACCTGTAGTTTGTAATTCAATGCGTAGGTTGGGTTAGCGTAGCGTAACCCAACAAAGTACCGCGATCTGTCGGGTTACGCTATCGCTAATCCGACCTACAAAAATACATATTCGACCCACTATCAATGATTATTATAAATTTTAAGGAGTAATATTAATGAAGCTTTCTCCTTCTTCACGAGATCTATCAGGCAAAGCAGGTATAGGCTTACGAAACGATCATATCAACCAAATTTTGGATCAAAAGGATACTAGCATAGAGAGCTATCCATGGTTTGAGCTATTGGTAGATAACTGGTTAGCAGATGGCGGTTTGACCAGGCGTTACCTTGATGCGATCACAGAACGTTATCCAGTGACGTTGCACGGCGTAGGGCTGTCTTTAGGAGGTGTGGAACCGTTAGATTTCGACTACTTGGGCAGAATAAAAAGCATCATGCTCCGCAGCGACGCACTATGGTATTCAGAACATATATGTTTTTCACAATTACAATCCCACTATTCGCATGATCTTTTGCCCTTGCCTTATACCGATGAGGCGGTAGATCATTTAGCTGATCGAATTAAACAAGTACAAGACTTTATGGGTTGCCAACTTATTATTGAGAATGTATCTAGTTATTTAGAATACAAAGAAAGTACCCTATCCGAAGGTGAATTTATTAATGCGCTTGCCACAGAAGCCGAT
The DNA here is from genome assembly GCA_036478935.1 of Thiotrichaceae bacterium. GTDB lineage: Bacteria > Pseudomonadota > Gammaproteobacteria > Thiotrichales > Thiotrichaceae > HyVt-477. The sequence continues at coordinate 292 of JAZGES010000112.1, read as the reverse complement.
TGTGGTTTATTACTGGATGTGAATAACTTCTATGTTAATCAAGTCAATCACGGTCAGGGTGCATTAGAGCAGATACAGATGTTGCCGCATGAACGGGTGAGAGAGGTTCATTTGGCAGGGTACTCAGATAAGGGCCATTACCTGATCGACGCACATAATAATCCTGTTTCGAGTGAAGTCTGGGATTTATACGAGACGACACTGCAATATGTAGGGAATGTGCCCACGTTAATCGAATGGGATAATGATATTCCTGAACTGGAAGTCTTATTAGCAGAGCGAGAAAAAGCTC
>JAZGES010000111.1:0-5180 GCA_036478935.1 Thiotrichaceae bacterium | reverse complement strand
AGGTCAAAGCAGTCATCTGTAGGCTTTACCTTGATGTACTTAAGTAATAAATGTGTTCCACCATCTATTTGCTTGGGTGAAAAAATTCCCCACGTACTACGGAAGTTGAGTTGTTGTTCGCAAAGCGTATCCGTAAAGGAAATATCTTTACGGAATTCACGTAGTTGGTCTAGCTGGTCTAGTTCTTTAGTCATTAATGAATCTTAGAGAAGAAAATAAGGCCGATGTATATAACAAAAGCGGCAAGTAATAGTAATAATGCTCTTGGCTTGTGTCTGCCAGGCATAAAGGCGAGGACACCGAAGGCAGTAAAGCTAAGCAAGCCGATGATCTTGATGAGTACAAAGCTGTCACTAAACGGCATTTTTAATAGAAAAGCTTGAGTGATACCCGTTGCAAACAGAATAATAGTGACCACCGATGTGGCAGTGTTTAGTTGTTTACCCAAGCCTTTTTTTGAGTTGCAGATGGTGAATAGCGTACGCATTAAATAGACACCCACCAATAACAAGACTGAAAAGATGTGGGCATAAGGTAATACAGTTATCAGGTTTTCCATAGTATCTAAGAGGGGTTAGAGTGGGTTGTAATGCTAGGAAGCTTAGTAAAAATAGCATCTGCATTATGATTTGCTGTTTCTACATCATTAGCAAGAACACAATAATGTCCCATTTTTCTGCCAGGTCGTGCCTCTTTCTTTCCATATAAATGTAGTTTGCTGGTGGCACTTGAAAGTAGGGGGTGCCAGTTGGGTTGATCATCACCCCATAAATCACCCAACATGTTCACCATGACAACAGGGCTTAATAAGCTAGTATCACCGAAGGGCAAATTACACACCATTCGTACTTGTTGTTCAAATTGTGAGGTGATACAAGCATCCAGAGAATAGTGGCCACTATTGTGAGTACGAGGGGCGATTTCGTTGACTAGCAACTCGCCTTGTTTGCTGACAAAAAACTCAACCGCTAATACACCGATATAATTTAGCTTATCTGCGATGCGAATAGCGGCTGTTTGTGCAGCTTTGCTGATAGTTTCATCTACTCTTGGCGGCACAATGCTTTTATGCAATATGCCGTCAATATGGATATTTTCAGCTACTGGAAAACACTGTGCTTCACCGGAGCTGTTGCGCCCCAACACGACCGAGGTTTCGATCTCAAGATCAATGCGTTGCTCTAGCACACAAGGTGCGCTATTGAAGTGAGCATAGGCTTCTCTGACTTCTTCAATATTATGAACAGTGACTTGTCCTTTGCCATCATAGCCAAAGCGAGCTGTTTTTAACAAACAAGGGAACTCAACTTCTTCAACAGCGATGGCTATTTCTGAGCTGGTGGTAATGGCGCCATAAGGAGCGGTTAACAACCCACATGAGCGAATAAAGGCTTTTTCTATGATTCTGTCTTGGGCTTTTTCTACGGCTTCTGCACTAGGGCGAACTAGTGTTTTTTCTGCAAGCCATTGCAATGCAGGTGCAGAGATATTTTCAAACTCTGTCGTGACTACATCACAGGTGTTGGCTAGTTGTTGCAGAGCAGCTTCATCATCATAAGGTGCAATAATATGCTCGTCGGCAAGCTGCCCAGCTGGGCTGTGAATATCTGGCTCTACTACACAAACACGATAACCTAAGTCTTTTGCAGCAATGGTAAACATTCTGCCTAATTGACCACCACCTAACATACCAATAGTTGCACCGGGTAGTATTGGGGTTGTTGATGGCGTTGATGGCATAGGTGTGCTGCTGTCTGCGTTGGTCATATAGAGATCACTCAGGAGGCAGTGGCATATTCATTGCCACCTGTCGTTGTTGCTCACGGAAGTCATCTAGCTTTTCAGCTAGTGCAGTGTCATTGTTGGCTAGGAGAGAAATAGCAAACAGTGCTGCATTTCCAGCGCCTGCTTCACCTATGGCAAAAGTAGCCACAGGGATGCCTTTGGGCATTTGTACAATAGACAGTAGCGAATCTTGACCTTTGAGATAGCGCGAAGGTACCGGCACGCCAAGTACGGGCAATGTGGTCTTTGCGGCTAACATACCGGGTAAATGAGCTGCGCCACCTGCGCCAGCGATAATGCATTGCAGGCCGCGTTGTTTGGCAGTGCTAGCATATTCGAAGAGCAAATCAGGTGTGCGGTGAGCAGAAACGACTTTGTATTCGTGGTCGATGTCAAAGGCCTTGAGGAACTCAACAGCGTGTGACATGACGTCCCAATCGCTATTGCTTCCCATCACAACCCCCACTAAAGGCTTGGACATAATTGATTATAAGTTTTACAAAAGATGATATTATACGCGAACCACTAGGTATTTCGCAAAGATACCAGCATCTTGCTGCTATAAATAAATATATTTAGTCATATTCTTAAGCTTATTCAGGATTTAGTTTGAACAACCTTAGCTCCAGCCCTGCCGTATTTGATACTCAACTAGAAAAACTCCCTCTTATTCATCGTGGAAAAGTACGCGATATTTATGATGTGGATGATCACCATATGTTGATCGTGACTACGGATAGGTTGTCTGCATTCGATGTAGTGCTGCCTGATCCCATACCTGAAAAGGGAAAAGTTCTCACGGAAGTCTCGGATTTCTGGTTCGATAAATTGGATCATATTGTACCTAATCAGCTGAGCACGATGAGTCTAGATGATCTAGATGTCAGTCATCAGGAAAAAGAGATACTTGAAGGCAGAAGTACTATTGTAAAAAAATTAAAGGCTTTGCCTGTTGAAGCGATTGTTAGAGGCTATTTGATTGGTTCAGGTTGGAAGGACTATCAACGAACAGGCTCTGTTTGTGGAATTGAGCTACCTGAGAATCTACAGCAAGCTAGCCAGTTGCCAGAAGCTATCTATACGCCGTCAACCAAAGCGGGTGTAGGCGGGCATGATGAAAATATTGCCTATGAGCAAACTGTTGAACTATTGGGTGAAGACTTGGCAAAGCAGGTGAAAGAGACCAGCCTAAACTTATATAAAGCGGCGGCAGAGTTTGCCTTAGAAAAAGGCATAATTATTGCTGACACTAAGTTTGAATTTGGTTTGGACAGTGATGATAACTTGGTCTTAATTGATGAGGCACTAACGCCAGATTCATCGCGTTTCTGGCCTGTATCAGAATATCAAGAAGGTATGAGTCCGCCTTCATTTGATAAGCAATTTATACGAGATTATTTGGAAACGTTGGATTGGGACAAAACATCCCCCGGGCCAAGTATTCCAAAAGAAGTAATAGAAAAAAGCGCGGCTAAATATAAAGAAATAGCTAATCTACTAATGACATAAATAAAGGGTTAATAATAATGAAGGTATTAATAACAGGGGCAGCTGGTTTTATCGGTATGCACGCAGCAATTGTTTTGTTGAAGCGTGGCGATGATGTAGTCGGTATCGATGTGATGAACGATTACTACGATGTGTCGTTAAAAGAAGATCGTTTAAAGCACATTGAAAAATGCATAGCAGAGACGGAAAACCCCGGAACATTTACCTTCAAGAAAATAGATATGGCGGATCGCGCCGCGATGGAGCAGTTGTTCTCAGATGAGAAGCCAGATGGTGTTATCAACCTAGCGGCACAAGCAGGTGTTCGTTATTCCATTGATAATCCTTTAGCTTATGTTGATAGTAATCTAGTGGGTTTTGCACATGTTCTTGAAGGCTGTCGTCATAATGATGTTAAGCATTTAGTGTATGCATCATCTAGCTCAGTTTACGGTGCAAACGAGACTATGCCATTTTCTGTTCATGACAATGTGGATCATCCTGTTTCTCTATATGCTGCATCGAAAAAAGCTAATGAGCTAATGGCGCATAGCTATTCACATCTCTATGGTATGTCGACCACAGGCTTACGCTTCTTTACGGTTTATGGCCCTTGGGGTAGACCTGATATGTCGCCTATCAAATTTGCCAAAGCGATAACTGAAGGCAAGCCAATTGATGTGTATAACTATGGTAAGCATCAACGAGATTTCACTTATATTGATGACATCGTTGATGGTTTGATTGCTGTTCTAGATAAACCTGCTAAGTCTGATCCAGAGTGGAATGGTAAAGATCCTAGCCCTGCTAGCAGTAAGGCGCCTTGGAAAGTTTATAACATCGGTAATAATGATGTGGTTGAATTATTAGACTACATTGAGTGTATTGAAAAGCATTTGGGTATGAAAGCGGAGATGAATATGTTGCCGCTTCAAGACGGTGATGTCATCGCAACTTATGCAGATGTAGACGCTTTAATTAAAGATGTAGGCTATAAGCCAGGAACAGATTTGGATGATGGGATCAAGAAATTTATTGATTGGTATAAAGAATATTATTCATGAATGCTTTGATTCATAATGAGAATGTTAGAAGGTTTCTGAAGTTATTACCCAGTGGTATTACAGCAGTACTTGCTGTTGTCTTAGCGGTAATGCTAGCTTCACTCTTCTGGCTTCTCGTTACTCCTGAAAGTTCTCCTGTAACGGTTTCTACCTCTCAACCTTTGGAAGCAAAAAAGTCAGGGCCATTAAAAAATTATGGCCAACTAGTAGCAAACCAGCACATTTTTGGTAAAGAAGAGAGAGAAAAATCAGCTGTTAAGCCAACAAAAACAGTCGCTCCAGTAACGAGATTAAACCTAGTTTTATACGGCATTGTGGCTAGGGAAGGGCGCAAAAGCTACGCTATTATTTCTAATGGAGCAAAAGCCAAACAAGAAATTTATGCAGTAGGAGAAGAGCCTCAATCAGGCGTCAAGATAGACAAAATATTGCCTAAAAAAGTGATATTACGACATGGCGGAAAGCTAGAAGAATTATTGTTGCCGGAGAAAAAGCGGGTTTCTCGTTCTAATGCTCATCTTCCTTCTGTAAAAGGAGGTGGAATATCGGCGGCAATTGGGAAAGGTGCTGCCTTGTTGCCGAATCAAGGAAATGTTAATAAGTTGCCTGAAGATGACCTCGGTGCTTTACGGGATACGCTAACTAATAATCCGGATAAAATTTTAGAAATTGCGAGTATCACCGAAGCAAAGGATAAAGATGGAAACCTAACGGGTTTTCGTCTGTCTCCTGGGAAGAACCGTAAACTTTTTCGAAAGCTAGGTTTGCGACCGGGTGACATTGTTACTCAAGTCAATGGTGTTACGTTAGATAGCCCAGCAAAAGGGTTGATGGTGCTTACGG
>JAZGES010000110.1:0-7058 GCA_036478935.1 Thiotrichaceae bacterium | reverse complement strand
GTGGAGTTCGCACTACTCATTGGTTTATTCGCTGGACTACTAAGCTTTGTGCCTTATTTAGGGCTTATATTAGGTGTAGTTGTAGCCGGTTTAGCTGTTATGTTTCAAACCCAAGACTATACGGACTTGATGCTGGTCTTCCTTGTCTTTGGTATTGCACAAATGATTGAAGCCATGCTGCTCACTCCTTTGTTAGTGGGGGAACGCATTGGTTTGCACCCAGTGACCGTTATCTTTGCGGTACTCGCTGGCGGTCAGTTATTTGGTTTTTTTGGTGTATTATTAGCATTACCCATCGCTGCGATTCTGGCCGTTATTATGCGACATCTACATAGCTCGTATAAAGAAAGCCATATTTATCGACTATAGCTGATAGTCTCAATCAATATGTCTATTCAACAGTCAACTCAACCTACGCAACAACCACTGCTCAACCTATCGCTACATGATGGGCAACGTTTCGATACGTTTTTTGTGAGCACATCTGGCACAGATAATCAGCTAATTGTAGAAGACCTTCAAACCTCATTATCCAGTGGCGAACATAAACAGAATGTAATCTGGGGTAGTGATAACAGTGGCAAATCACACTTATTACAAGCCACTTGCCATGCGGCTTTTAACAAGGGAGCCAGTGCTGCTTATCTACCACTCAAAGAACTTCAGCAACACGGCGTAGGTATTTTTGAAGGCTCCACAACCTACCACATCATCTGTATTGATGATGTGGATAGTGTGATTGGCAATGATACGTGGGAACTTGCGTTATTTAATCTCATTAATCAAACTAGAGAGCACCAGCAAGTACTGCTTTTTAGTGCCACGCAAAATCCTCGTCATCTAGAATGTAAATTAGCTGACTTACAATCACGTTTGCTATGGGGAGCAAGCCACCAACTCCATGAACTTGATGATAAAGAAAAAGCAGCTGCACTAAAGTTTAGAGCCGCTCAGCGCGGAATAGAGCTTGATAACACAGTTATTGAATACATATATAAGCGGTATCCACGAGATTTTACTACACTTATTGGCATCTTAAATAAGCTGGATATTGAAAGTTTATCGAGTCAACGTAAAATCACCATACCGCTTGTGAAACAAGCACTCGGCTAAGCACCAAGCTAAACACAAAAAAAGGAATAATAAAATGGACATGCAATCATTCTTAGATGACCTCCTAAAAACAGGACGTGAGTACGCAGAAAAAGGCCAGAAAATGGCTGAAGAAAAACTCAACATCAATGCCGAAGGTGACAAACGAGATGCCACTTTGGATGGTATGAAAAAAGGCGCGTTAGCGGCAGGAGCTTTAGCATTACTACTTGGTACAGGAGCAGGTAGAAAACTCACTGGCTCAGCCCTAAAAATAGGCAGCCTTGCAGCCGTTGGAGGCATTGCTTATAAAACATGGCAAAACTGGCAGGAAGAACAAGCTAAAAAGGTTGCTGACGAAGCTGAAGCAGCACAAAAAGTAGAAGTTAATCTGACAAAAGCTTTAACCGTAGACAAACTGGAAGGCGATGAAGCAGAAGAAAGAAGTCAGATATTAATTAAAGCTATGATGGCGGCAGCTAAATCTGATGGGAAAATAGATGATGCAGAGACGGAAGCGCTCAACAAACAAATTAAAAAACTAGGGCTAGGCTCTAGTATCGAAGATGTGTTTAAAGCTGGCATGGTTACGCCACTCAGTGCAAAATCAGTGGCTAAAATGGCTGATAATAAAGAAATCGCTGCGGAGATTTATATCGTTTCTATGATGGTTACTGATAACGACAATAATCAAGAAAGAAGCTATATGAGTTCATTGGCAGATGCGTTAGAGTTACCAATAGATGTTGTGCACGAGTTGGAAAACTACAGAAAATAGCATGTCTGTAGCCTGTGTTGAGGAACGAAACACGGGGAATGCATTACAATTTTCCCGCGTTTCGTCCCCTCAACGCAGGCTACACTGAGAACAAACACACCATGCAAATCCAGTGGTACCCCGGCCATATGTACAAGGCCAATAAGGAATTCAAAAAAGTCTTACCCAAGATTGATGTCATTATTGAAATTCTGGACGCACGCCTTCCTTATAGCAGTGAAAACCCGATGGTTGCCGAACTACGAGGTGATAAACCCTGCATCAAAATACTCAATAAAAGTGACCTTGCCGATCCAGAAAGAGTTCAAGAATGGCAAGACTATCTAGAGCAGCAAGACTCTATAAAAACCCTATCGGTGACTATGAATGAACCCGATAAGATCAAACAAATTCCTGCCCTGTGCCGCAAGCTAGCCCCCGAAAAAGCAAAGAAAGATCGTGGTGTCCACGCGATGATTATGGGTATTCCGAATGTTGGAAAATCAACTCTTATCAATATTCTTGCAGGTAAAAAAATAGCTAAAACGGGCAACGAACCAGCAGTTACTAAACACCAACAACGTATTGATCTTAATAATGGCGTAGTTCTATTAGATACACCGGGCGTACTCTGGCCTAATATCGAAAATGAACACAGTGGCTATCGACTCGCCGCCACAGGCGCTATTAAAGATACTGCTATCACTTATGATGATATTGCATTTTATGCCGCAGAATACCTACTCCCCAATTACCCTGAATCACTTAAAGAACGTTTTCAGCTAGATGAGTTGCCTGAGACAGAAATGGAGTTCATGGAGGTCATAGGGAAAAAACGTGGGTGTTTACGAGCAGGTGGCAACCTTGATCTAGAAAAGATATCCAAGATATTCATTGGAGAGCTACGCTCCGGCGGGCTTGGTAGGATCACACTAGAAACACCATCGATGATGGAAGTAGAAAAGCAAGCTGTTGAGGTAAAACGAGCAAAGAAAAAAGCCAAAGAAGAGGCTCAAAAGAAAAAGAATAAGAAGAAAAAACGTAGAAGATAATTCATATATTCCCTCCACTTAGCAAGGGGAGGGTTAGGGGGGGGATAGAAGGTTGGAGATTACACAGTATTCGAAATATTCACCCCCCCTACGAGGTGGAGGGAGCTAAAAGTAACTTTTACTACCTCTTCTCATAACATTCAAAACTATTAATTACCCAAACTAAAATAAATATGAAAAGAGCAGAACAATTACAAAAGCTGTCCCGTGAACATCACGGCTCGTTGTCAATAGCATTAAAAATTTCCAAAGTGGCAGAAAATGGAACAGAAGAAGAATTAGCCACTGCCATTGACACTATAAAAGATTATTACGACAACGAACTAGAAGAGCATTTTCAACACGAAGAACAAACTATCTTTGCACCTATCTTCAAACAATACCGAGACCATATCGGCATAGCTACTCCCTTACTCAAAGAACATGGGTACCTAAGAATATTAGTTCAACGTATCAAACTTGAAACAGCAAAAAAGGATTTAGCTGACTTTGCAACGGTCTTAAAGCAACATACGCGAATGGAAGAAAGAGAGCTATTTCCAATTATTGAATCATTATTCACTGATGAGCAAATGGATGCTGTGCTGAATTTTGTTCCACTGGATTAATACATTGAGCACTGCATTCAACCGGCACTAGTCATCTTGATTCCTTTTCCTCTTAGTTACGCCACCACTCCCCTATAAATCCTTCCAAGTTTATTTCACCAATATAAAAAACGGGAACCTTTCCGTCCTCCCATGCATCTTGGGGTTGTATATACCCTTCACAATCAAGAACACCTCAATAAACTACATCTTGTTTTGCGAATAGCTGCGTTGTAAACATTTGAAAGAGAATTACTATTCCGCACGTTTACGCCTTGCTCTTCACAAAAACGACGCACCTTATTTGATGAGTTCTTAATCGTGAAGAGTATTCAAAGAATGAGGTTCGCCTCACATCGTTACTTCAACCAAGAAATAAAGGGAAAAACCATGTCATTACACACTAATGAAAAACAACCTTCTTTGTTTACAGAAACGTTACTTCAATCACGTCGTAACTTTCTAAGACGCGCTGGCACCGCTACCTTCTCAGCCACCGCTGTTGCATTACTAGCTGGGTGTTCTACTAAGTCCGCAATAGCTGAATCAAAAGCAAAAAATGGCGACAGCACAAAACAAGATATTCGTATATTAAACACTGCAATTAGTGCAGAGCATGAGGCTGTCGCTGCCTATCAGCTAGGTGCGGAAAGCGGCTTACTTGTTCCTGATGTTTTAAAAGTAGCTGTCAAATTTCAGGGACACCACAAAGAACATATTGATGCGTTATCAGCTGCAGTGACAAAACTAGGAGGTCACGCTACTTCAGCAAAGTCAGAATATAACTTCCCTGTCAGCAAATTGAAAAAGCAACGCGATGTATTAGAGTTTGCAGCGGGTCTAGAGCGTGGAGCGGTTAGTGCTTATGCTGGCGCTATTCCGGTATTTGATAACCGTGATTTATCTGCTGCCGCGGCAAGTATCCTAGCTGATGAAGCAATGCACTGGGCGGTATTACGAAATGCTTTAGGACTTGATCCTGTCCCCGGAGCCTTCTTCTCATAATGTTTAATGGTTATTAAACCTAGTTAGTTAATATCCAGAAAGCCTTACCGTAGGGGTGCGCAAGGAACGACGCGCACCATAAGTGTGGCTGATTAATAGTGCGCTTCCTGCGTCAGCACACCCTACGGAGGTAGTTTCTGGGCGTTAACTAATCGACCAACCCCCAATAAGCGAGAAATATTATGATAAAGTTATTACACAAAACAGGAGTTGCCCTTCAATCAAAACAAGACTATTTAGGGTTATTGGTATCAACCTTAGTGCCATTCACATTGTTTGCCTGCGTCAGCTCAATAAGTAAAACGGCCTACTCAGAAGATCCCGTGATAGTAGGCAAGAAAGTTTATGAACGTTGCCAAGGATGTCATTCTCTGACAGATAACCGAACCGGCCCTAAGCACTGTGGCTTATTCGGACGAAAGGCAGGTACAGCACAAGGGTACGACTATTCTGATGCAATGCGTAACGGTAAAATAGTGTGGGATGAAGCTACACTGGATGCTTTCATTAAAGCCCCTCTACAAAATCTTCCCGGTACAACTATGGGATATGCAGGAGTCAAAAACGATAATGATCGTGCTAATTTGATTGCCTACTTAAAACAAGCATCACACTCGCCAGAATGTAAAGAACATAAACAATAAAAATAATAACTACAGGGATATACCATGTTACTAGCAACACAATCAGAATCACCTAGCATCAATGTTCAAGATTATGTTATACCGCCGGATCAGGTAACAGATGAAGATATTATTAAGCGCATCAAAGCAGGTGATGTGGATGCCTATGGAAGTATTCTGCGTCGCTACAACCAGCGCATATTTCGTATTGCTCGTAGTATTGTAACCAATGATGCGGCAGCAATGGACATTGTGCAAGAAGCTCACATCAAGGCCTATACTAAGCTTGATACGTTTAAAGGAAATAGCACCTTTTTTAGTTGGCTGGCGAGTATTACCCGTAATGAAGCTTTAATGTATTTACGCAAACATAAAAGAGAGGTATCTATGCTAGATGATGAGATGGATTTCCTTGAACCTTCAATATCAAAAGGCTCATCAGTTGACCACAACGAACTCCCTGATGCTTTTTTAGAAAACAAACAGCTACAACAATTAATCAACCATAATATCGATAAACTTCCAGAAGATTTTCGTATCGTTTTTGTATTACGCGCCATTGAACAATTCAGCGTTAAAGAAGTTGCAGACATACTAGAGATCAAAGAGGAAACCGTTAAAACTCGTTATTTTCGAGCCAAACGTCTACTTCGTGGACAAATTCAAGTCTATGTTGATAGTGTAGGTATGAAAATCTATGAGTTTGGTGGTCACCATTGCGATATTATCGTAGATAGAGTAATGAACTTCATACACAAAGAATCACAATAACAGGGTACATCATGAGCCTCCACTCGATTAAAGCCGAGCTATTCAGTTTCCTCGGCGTTACTCAACAAACTTGCAGCCATAAAGAAAAACTGATTTCGGGTATTGGCGCTTTTCTCGGCATATTAACCGTTTACTTAATCAGCATCGCTCTTTTGGATAAAACGGTTGCGGTTTACATTATCCCCTCTATGGGAGCAAGTGCGGTTTTATTGTTTGCAGCACCTCATGTTCCTTTTTCACAGCCTTGGAATGTTTTTGGCGGTCATCTTATTTCAGCAGCCATTGGGGTGACTTGTGCTTTATGGATTCCAAACATTGTATTAGCCTCATCAATAGCTGTTGGACTTGCTGTTATCGTTATGTACTACACCCGTTGCATTCATCCCCCGGGAGGCGCCACTGCTCTCGCTGCGGTCATTGGCAGTGCCAAATTACAAAGCTTGGGCTATCTTTACATTCTTAGCCCTGTGTTTTTAAATACCATGACATTGCTTGCAATAGCACTACTGTTTAACGGGCTATTTGGTTGGAGACGCTATCCAGCTTATCTTTACAAGAAGTTCACAGAAAAAGACCTTATAAAACAACAAGGCTATCCAGCAATAAAGCATGAAGATTTTGTTTATGCTTTAAGCCAAGTTGATTCATTTATAGATATTACTGAAACCGATATATTAAAAATTTACGCCATCGCAACAGGAAAAAATACAACAAAATAGCTCTGTTCAATGGTTACCAAGAAGGAAAAAGACATGGACTCAAGCAAGCATTATTCTGGGATCATCGCCAACATAGGTGAAGATATAAATCGTGATGGGCTTTTAAAGACACCGGAACGAGCAGCTAAAGCCTTTGAATTTCTTACTCAAGGCTATGAACAAGATTTAGAAACCGTGCTTAATGGTGCGGTGTTTGAATCAGATAATGATGAAATGGTCATTGTTAAAGACATCGAACTGTATTCGTTATGTGAACACCATTTATTGCCCTTTGTGGGGAAAGTACATGTAGCCTACCTTCCTCAGGGAAAGGTTATTGGGCTATCAAAAATTGCCCGAATCACGGATATGTACGCTCGGCGCTTACAAATTCAGGAGAACATGACCAAGCAAATTGCAGAGGCTATCCAGAAAGTTACCGGTGCTTCCGGAGTGGGTGTTGTCGTTGAAGC
>JAZGES010000109.1:0-2370 GCA_036478935.1 Thiotrichaceae bacterium | reverse complement strand
GCTGATTGGCTGGAAGACGAAGAATTGCTTCATACCCATGCACTCAACGCTATAAACAGCGCACAAAAGGTAAAAAAATAATGCTAAAACTAATCATACCCCCTCCCGCTTATATGCTAATTTTTGCAGCCTCTATGTGGCTACTAGACCAGTATTGGCCACTGGCCCAGCTTATCGACCCACCCTTTAATAAACTAGGATTTATATTGATTGCAGGAGCGCTGATGCTCGACTTGTCTTCCTTATTCTTGTTCTTTAAACGTAAAACCACCCCCAACCCTTTTGCTCCTAAAAATGCGAGCCATCTAGTTACCTCAGGTATGTATCGTTATACGCGAAACCCCATGTATGTAGGTTTAGCTATCTTATTAACCGGATGGGCTATTTACCTTGGTAGCGCAAGCCCCTTTTTATTGATCCCCTTGTTTATTTTTGTGCTAACGATTCAACAGATTAAGCCGGAAGAGGAAACCCTTGAGGAAAAGTTTGGACAGGAATATATCAACTATAAAAACTCTGTTAGACGCTGGTTATAAGGATATAGCCGGAAGGAAATATACTATGAAAATCAAACCCCAATTAAATACCGCCTTGTTTCTGTCTTTGTTCTTAATAGCGCAGGTTTCAGCACAAGAGACTAAAACCGCTTCGAAAGAGCTAGCTGAAGCAACTACTGAAGAAAAAAATACTGATACTGACAAGGATATAAAAAAAGCTGAAGAAGAGGCTGCTGATGCTCAGATAGAACATCCAAACGAGCAGAATACTGCAGAGGAGATTGCTACAGAAGCAGCAGAGCAAACGCCTTTTATGGATATATCTGGAAATATCTCAATAGAAGGTCGCCATTTCTCCCATGATGGCTCATACCCCGGGCAAGAAAATGGAGGTATTTCAATCAGCTTACAACCAGAATTTCGTAAACGCTGGGATAATGATAGAAAATCGTTCACCTTTATTCCTTTCTATCGCTGGGATGACAAGGATGATGAGCGAACACATGGGGATATTCGCCAATTAGATAGCATTGTTGCCCAAGGTGATTGGGAATATCAATTAGGCATTAGCAAAGTATTTTGGGGAGTTACCGAATCACAGCATCTTGTCGATATCATCAATCAAACCGATAGTGTAGAGAATGTGGATGGTGAAGATAAACTAGGTCAACCTATGCTTAGAGTTAGCCGTATTTTTGATAATGGCTCTATTGGCTTGTATGTACTTCCTTATTTCAGGGAACGCACCTTTCCGGGGAGTGCTGGTAGATTACGCTCACCTCTTGTTGTTGATACTGATAACCCTCTTTATGAATCCGATGATGAGGAAAAACATATTGACTATGCACTTCGCTGGAATCACACCTTTGATGACATTGACCTAGGACTTTCTTATTTTGATGGAACCTCGCGCAAGCCAGAATTACAACTAAACGGTAATAAGCTAACGCCACTTTACAGACAAATACAGCAAGTGGGTTTGGATTTTCAATACACTAGCGAATCTTGGTTGTGGAAGCTCGAAGCCCTACGCCGTGAGAACAGTGATACGGGCTACAACGCCGCGGTGGGTGGCTTTGAGTATACCTTTGTAGGCATTAATGACTCTAGTGCTGACTTAGGTGCCATTGCTGAATACCATATAGATTCACGAGATGAGCTGGCGACAACACCCTTTCAAAACGATGTCTTTCTGGGTGCGCGCTTTACACTGAATGATGCTCAAAGCACTGAGTTGCTGGCGGGCGGTGTGTTTGATTTAGATAATAATAGTAAATCGTTCCGCGTTGAAGCAAGTCGCAGAATAGGTGATAACGTAAAAGTTAGTTTAGAGGCACAAGCCATTACATCTACGGATACCGATGATCGTATTCTTCATTCTTTAAGGACAGATGATTTTATACAGCTAGAAATACAACGCTTTTTCTAGTTTGCTTCCAAATATGGTTCAAGTAGGTTTTCTAAATGAGTGTTGCTTACCTACCTAGGCAAGCAACAACCTAGTCATCCATACAAACGTACCAAAGAAAACAGCAAGTGCCTAACTGCATCAAGCTAGAAAAATAGGCTTATTTCTTTTCACTTGATAACAAATTATTACTACCATAAAACTGCACAAGCGCTTTTTTATCATCTTCGGACAATTTGTTAATTTTTTTCTGCATTCTGGAAGGTACTATTCGTTTACCTGTTTTCATATTATCAAACTGTCTAGTTAAATAGGGCATCCATTGTCCTGCCAATATGGCAGCATCATCTTGCGGACTACCACCTCCTTCTGAGTGGCATTTTTCACAATCCTTTTTATGGAGCACAGCCCCTTCTTTTGCTAGAGCTATATCAACCTTCTGCTTTCTAGGAATGAATGCTTTCG
>JAZGES010000108.1:0-15088 GCA_036478935.1 Thiotrichaceae bacterium | reverse complement strand
AGTATGCATGAGATAGGGGATACTACTGAAACAGGAACTCAAATTAGATTCCATCCGAGTCCTGAAATATTCGCTATAACAGAATACCGCTACGACATTCTTGCCAAGAGATTAAGAGAGTTATCCTTTCTTAACTCAGGTGTTCGGATTGAGCTGTTCGATGAGAGAGGGGATGGAGAAAGTGCTGTTTTTGAATATGAAGGTGGTATAAAGGCTTTTGTAGAACATCTAAATAGAAAAAAAGAAGCAATCCATCCAACCGTAATCAATCTAGCAGGTGAGCGAGACGGTGTAGGAGTAGAAGTTGCATTGCAGTGGAATGATTCTTATCAGGAGAATGTTTATTGTTTTACAAATAATATACCGCAAAGAGATGGTGGAGCTCACTTGGCGGGTTTCAGGGCAGCCCTAACACGAACATTAAATAAGTATATAGAAACAGAAGGGCTAGCAAAAAAAGAAAAGATCTCTGCAACTGGCGATGATGCACGTGAAGGTTTAACAGCTGTGTTATCTGTGAAAGTTCCTGACCCCAAGTTTTCATCACAAACAAAAGATAAGCTGGTTTCATCTGAGGTGAAAACAGTTGTTGAATCGGCAATGTCCGAAAAGCTTAATGAGTTCTTATTAGAAAATCCTGCTGAAGCGAAAATTGTAGCTAACAAAATGCTTGAAGCTGCGAAGGCTAGAGAAGCAGCTAGAAAAGCTAGGGAAATGACTCGTCGTAAAGGCGTGTTGGATATTGCTGGGTTGCCAGGGAAGCTAGCAGATTGCCAAGAAAAAGATCCGGCTCTTTCTGAAATATACCTAGTGGAGGGTGACTCGGCGGGAGGCTCTGCAAAACAAGGTCGGGATAGAAGAACCCAAGCAATACTCCCATTAAAAGGTAAAATTTTAAATGTGGAAAAAGCTCGTTTCGACAAGATGATTGCATCGGCTGAAGTCGGAACGTTGATAACAGCCTTAGGGTGTGGCATAGGACGGGATGACTATGATCCGGATAAATTGCGCTATCACCGCATAATAATAATGACGGATGCTGATGTGGATGGATCTCATATTCGTGCATTACTGCTTACTTTCTTCTACAGACAAATGCCAGAGTTAGTGCAACGAGGTCATATCTATATTGCTCAACCGCCTTTGTATAAAGTTAAAAAAGGAAAACAAGAGAAGTATGTGAAGGATGATTCTGAGCTAGATGCCTATATATTAGAACTGGCAATACAGGGTGCCGTACTTAATGTGTCAGAAAAAGAGGGTTCAATTACAGAAGAGCCGCTGTTTACTCTTATCAAAAACTTTATGTCAGTGAATAAAATTGTGTCGAGGATAGCGCGTCTTTACGATGAGGAAATATTGAAAGAAATGCTCTTTATACCAGTCGGTGATATTTCAGTTGATAACTTTAGTAAAGAACAAGCGTTAGAGTGGTTAGAAAAAATAGACCTAACTTTGAATGAAAAATACAATGGGACAAGAACCTATAAAAGTGAACTTCTTGAAGAAGGTGATGAGTGGCAAGTTAGAGTTACCAAGCACCTGCATGGAGTAGATAATCATATTATATTCTCTAAATCATTCTTTCAAACAAGCGAGTACAAGCACATCGTTGAAATGAACCAGCAATTAGATGGGTTAATACAGCCTGATTCCAGTATACAACGTGGCGAAAAAATACACCCTATTGCAAATTTTAAGGAGGCAGTTGACTGGCTATTAAAAGATGCACAAAGAGGAATGAATATTCAGCGTTATAAAGGTCTAGGTGAAATGAACCCTGAGCAACTATGGGAAACAACAATGGATCCTGCAACTAGACGTATGATGCTAGTGACAGATGAAGATCAAGTTGCTGCTGATGAAGTATTTACAACCCTAATGGGAGATCAGGTAGAGCCTAGAAGAGAGTTTATTGAGTCTAATGCATTAAAAGTTGAAAATCTTGATGTGTAATAGAGGTATCTATATGGAATTATTGTTAATAATCAATGTGATACATTAATGGATGCTAAAGTATCTGAAGTTGAAGGAATCAACAGCTTACCACTATTTACTCAGATTAATCCTGCCAGTATTGAAGAAGAGTTAACGCTAGTTATAGCTGAGAATAAACAAGCTATTAATACACTATGTGCAACTGATCCAGTAGATTATGAAAATATATTGTTTATTCTGGAACAAGTGGATAACAAGCTCACTAAGCTATGGTCACCCATTAGTCATCTTAATTCAGTGATGAATACGGAGGAGCTAAGGTCGGTCTATACCAAATGTTTACCACTACTTAGTGACTATTCAACTGAAATGGGACAACACAAAGGTTTATACACGCTGATAACTCAGCTGTCTGAAAAAGATAATGGCAGTGATGCTTCAAGAAGCAAAGTTATTTCTAATAGCTTGAAAAACTTTAAATTATCGGGAATTGATCTTACGGAGAATCAACAAAAGCAATTCAAGAAATTAAGCAGTGAGTTAATAAAACTTACCTCGAAATTTTCTGATAATGTCCTCGATGCGACCCAAGCTTGGACAAAAGAGATTACTGATAAAGCAAAACTAAAGGGGCTCCCTGATAGCGCTTTGGAGATGGCTGCAACATTAGCAGAACAACGCAATGTAAAAAGAGAAGCTGATGATAGAAATAATAATAAGTCATGGTTGCTGACATTAGACTTTCCTATTTTTAATGCAGTGATGACGTATGCTGAAAACCATGAGCTAAGAAAAGAAATATATACGGTCTTTACTACAAGAGCATCTGAGCAAGGTGCAGGTAATGAGAAGCTAGATAATAGTAAAGTGATGGAAGGCATCATAAAACTTCGTACACAGAAAGCTAAGGCGCTAGGCTTCGATAGCTATGCCGAACAGTCGTTATACAAAAAAATGGCTACTGATTCTGAACAAGTTATTTCATTTCTAACAGACCTCCTAAAAAAATCTAAAAATCAGGCTCATCAAGAGATGAAAGCCATGCAAGATTTTGCCAGTAAAGAGCTTGATCTTGATGAACTCCAAACATGGGATTTGAGCTTTGTGAGAGAGAAGCTACAACATCACGTACTAGACTATTCTGAAGAAAAAATTAAACCTTGGTTTTCAGTTGAGAATGTATTAACTGGCTTATTTGAGTTGGTTGAGAAGCTATATGATTGCCGCATAACAATAAAAGATGATATTGATGTGTGGCATAAAGATGTTAGATTCTATGAAATCTATGATAAAGCAGATAATCATATCGCTAGTTTTTATCTTGATTTATATGCACGCCAACACAAGCGCGGTGGGGCTTGGATGGATTCGCACTGTGGTCGGTGTTTACAAGATGGCGAGGTGCAAATTCCAGTAGCCTACCTAACTTGCAATTCAAGCTCGCCAACTGCTAACAAACCAGCACTTTTCACCCATGATGAAGTAATTACTTTGTTTCATGAGTTTGGTCATGGTCTGCATCATATGCTTACAAAAGTGGACTACTTAGATGTTTCAGGTATTAGTGGCGTGGAATGGGATGCGGTGGAGTTGCCGAGTCAGTTTATGGAAAACTGGTGTTGGCAAAGAGAGTCATTAGATTTATTTGCTAAACATTTTGAAACGGGTGCGCTTATTCCAGACGAGCTATTCGATAAAATGGTTAAAACACGGCATTTTAATAGTGGACTTGCCATGTTAAGGCAGATTGAATTCGCCTTATTTGATATGCGTTTACACATGGATAGCAATATTGAAACATATGAACAAATTTCATCCATATTAGAAGAAGTGAGAAAGGAAACATCTATATTATCCCCACCTGATTTTAATCGTTTTCAAAATTCGTTTTCACATGTTTTTGCAGGTGGTTATGCTGCTGGCTATTACAGTTATAAATGGGCTGAAGTTTTATCAGCAGATGCATTTAGTAAGTTTGAAGAGACGGGTTTGTTTAACAAAGAAACAGCGCAATCCTTTTTACATGAGGTATTGGAAGTGGGTGGTACTAGATCAGCAAACGAGTCTTTTGAAGCATTTAGAGGCAGAGCCCCTGATATTGCCGCGCTATTAAAATATTCTGGTATTGATGGATGAGGTTTGGCAACTATTTTGGTAACAGTCTAGTCAGACTACTTGTAACACTCGGAATTTATATAGTTACGCTAATATTCTCTAGCGTGGCCTATGCGGAGAATAACCCATCACAGTTACGAAGGGATATTCAGAGTTTAGATAAACGACTAGATAATGATGAACGAAAAGCAAAAAAAATACGCAGTGAAGTTAGAGTATTAGAAAAGAAACTAGGTGTACAGACTCGCAAAGCCTATTCGCTAAACAAGAAAATAGAAAAATTAGGAAAACGCCTTAAAAAAACAGTAACTGAAAAAGAACAGCTAGGTGCTCAGTTGAAAGGACAGAAAAGAGGTTTATCTCAACAGATGCAAGCACTTTATACGGCAGGGGAACAGTCTCATTTACGATTATTGTTGAAACAAGACGACCCGTCAGATATTGGTAGAACCATTAAATACTTTGAGTACCTAAACAAGAGTAGGATTAAAAAAATTAAAGTTATCAATGAGACTTTATTGAAATTACGCAAAGCTGAAGTCGATATAGCGCAAGATAAAACGGAATTACAACAACTAAGAAAAGATATGTTGGTAGAAAAGAAAGCTAGTAAAAGAACGTTGCTACAAAGGACCTCGGCTTACAAAAAAATAAATAAAAATGTCAGTTCAAAGAAACGACAATTAAGGAATCTAAGAAATAAAGAAGCCAAACTTCAAGAGAAAATTAACCGGTTGGTAGCACGCACAAAAAAAGTGTCCTCAGCCCCTAGTCTAAAACAAAAAACATTGAATAGTGGTTCCACTAAGGTGAAACCTGCCACACCTATAAAAGGAAAAAGAAAGGTAGGAGCTCAACAGAAGTTCATAGCAAACCGTAAGTTTTCAACATTGCGAGGTAAGTTATCATGGCCTGTACAAGGTCGGATTATCCATGCCTATGGCAATAGAAGAAATGAAAAACAGCGTTGGAAAGGTAGCGTTATAGCTGCATCAGGTGGAATAAAAGTTCGTGCTATAGCAAGAGGAAAAGTGGAATTCTCGGGTTGGTTTAATGGCTACGGCTACCTTGTGATTATCCGTCATGATAATAATTATCGTAGCTTGTATGGTTATAACAGAGCAATCTACGTAAAAAGTGGGCAAATTGTTAAAGGTGGAACGACAATAGCATCGGTTGGTAACTCCGGTGGTCAACAACAGAATGCTTTATATTTCGAAATTCGGAAGGGGTCGAAACCTCGTAATCCGGCAAAATGGTGTCGTTAATAACAAACCTTATTGATAGGTATGGGTAATGATCTGGCTAGTACAGGAATAAAATAATTTATGAAAAAAACGAAAGTACTAATTAATAGTTTCCTAATGGGGATTGCTATTAGTCTTAGCGCCATTAGCACGGATGTGTCGGCACTAAAACCAAGTGATGATTCTATATTGAGTGACGACTCGGCACTTAATAAGCTACCCGTTGAGCAGCTTCAAAAGTTTGCTGAAGTGATGGCTAGGATTAAGCGTGACTATGTTGAAAAAGTAGATGATAAGAAATTAATTGATGATGCAATAAGAGGCATGCTCAGTGGGCTTGATCCGCATTCAGCCTATCTTGATACCGATGAATTTAAAGAATTACAAGTAGATACCAGCGGTAAATTTGGTGGACTAGGTATTGAAGTGGGTATGGAAAATGGCTTTGTTAAAGTTATTTCCCCTATTGATGATACACCGGCAGAACGTGCGGGGGTTGAGGCTGGAGATATTATCATTCGTCTTAATGATGAGCAGGTAAAAGGAAAAACACTAAGTGATAGTGTAAAAATCATGCGCGGAAAAGTAGGTGAACCGATTACATTGACGGTCGTTAGAGAGGGAGAAAATAAACCGCTCAAGATAAAAATAATACGGGATATTATTAAAATTAAAAGCGTAAAACAGCGCTTATTAGAAGCAAACTATGGATATCTGCGTATTGTATCCTTTCAGTCAAACACTACCGATGCGGCTAAAGCTGCTATCAATAAATTAAAGAAAGAAAACCAAGACAAAAACAAAGGTGAATTAAAAGGTTTGATTATTGATTTGCGTAATAACCCTGGGGGTGTTCTTGGTGCTGCAGTTGGAATATCTGACTTGTTCTTAAAGGAAGGAAAAATAGTCTATACGGATGGCCGTGTTGCAGATTCGAAAATGACAGAAGAAGCCAATAATCATGATGTGATGGATGGTGCGCCGATTGTTGTACTGGTTAATCAAGGATCAGCTTCCGCTTCTGAGATTGTTGCTGGAGCATTACAGGATCATAAACGTGCTTTGATACTAGGTGAGAAAACCTTTGGTAAAGGTTCTGTACAAACTGTACTGCCCTTGGACGCAACGACTGCCGTAAAATTGACAACAGCGCGTTACTACACACCTTCGGGTCGTTCGATTCAAGCAAAAGGAATTGAACCTGATATTGTAGTAAAACCACTAAAGTTTGCCAAAGAGGATAAGTCAGTTGATTCAGATTTTGAACCCATTACTGAGGCTACTTTAAGTGGCCACCTTAGCAACCCTAACGGTGAAGGTGACGCCGAAAGTAAAAAGAGCAAAAAAGAAAAAAGTAAGAGTCAGAAAGATAAAGACAAGAACTTAGTAAAATCAGATTATCAGCTCTTCGAGGCATTAAATATTCTTAAAGGAATGGACTTGTTCTACGGGAAAAAATGAGTAAAAAAGTATTAATACCACTTGCAGAAGGTTGTGAAGAACTTGAAGCGGTTACTTTGATCGATTTATTTCGTCGTGCGAATTTGGATGTTACAACGGCAAGTTTAACTAGTGAAAGCACTGTACTGTGTTCACGTGGAACAAGGTTAGTTGCTGATGCTAACTTGCAGTCAGTGATAGAAGATGATGGGAACAAAGAGGGTTTTGATTTAATTGTACTGCCGGGTGGTTTACCAGGAGCTGATAATTTAAATAATGATAAACGTATCCATCAGTTATTAAGTGAAGCCACTAAAGCAGGACAATATATAGCAGCTATTTGTGCAGCCCCACGGGTGTTAATAAACAATGAGAATCTTGTGGTGAAACGAATGACTGCCTATCCGGGCGCACTAGAACATTTAGATACATCAAATATAGAGTTGAGTAAAGAGGATATAGTTAAAGATGGCAATATCATCACGGCTAAAGGTCCCGGAACGGCAATGGATTTTGCTCTGGAACTCATAGAAATCCTATTAGGAAAAAAAGCGAGAAAGTCGGTTGAAGAACCTTTATATCGTTCATCTATCTAAGCTCTGTTTCTACTCCCAATTGAATATAGCCATAGCCACTTAATAAGGGCGCTTACCTTGCCAATTCCCAGGGGGATCATAGCTACACACCCAAACTTGCGATTTATCAGCACAAACAGCTAATCCGCACCCTACCTTCCTTGAATCACGCCAAACCATTTGTGTGTAATGCCCACATTGTTGACCGGGTTGACATCGATTGCTTTTGTAATTATAGAAACTAACTTCTTTTGCCCACTCATGCACGACGTTAGCAGAGCTAATGTTTTGTATATCAGAGCGCCCATCTGACCACCGATAGGGACTTGCCCAAAACAAGTTTTCACCAAAATCAGTCTTGAAACGCCCAGAGTGAGGGCGATGTTGCATGTGACAGCCTTTAGTCTTTAGCAAGTGATTAGCCCATTGAGTAGAAAATCTAGCCAAAGAAGGAGACCATGAAAGTGGTGGTAATCGATAACGTGCACGCACTCTGTTATGAGAAGTAACAATTTGCTGAGGATTAACTCTTACTGATTGACGGCTTTGGGTAGGTTTTCTCGTTGAAGTATTGACAACAGGAGTTCGTGTTTTAGCAGGTTTATTCTGCGGAACATTTGCAACCGGTACAGTAGGTTGGTTTTGTGTTTTGGTAGGAGGATTTGCAGGTGTATAGGTACACGCCGAAATCCATAAAACACTATTTGCTAGTACAATCTTATACGCAATCTTTATAAACATATTAATAGGATGCATTATTGTTATTAGATTTTATATCTTTTGGTATTTCTTCCATCAATACGGATTCACCACCCATGGCGTCAGGCTGTGATAATCCCATCAGTTGTAAAACAGTGGGTGCAATAGAAGATAAGCCACCGCAGGTACCTAATCGCCAGAAAGATTTATCTAATATCAAACAAGGCACCGGGTAAATAGTATGTTGTGTGTGGGGTTCGCCAGTTAAGGGGTCAACGTATTCATCGCAGTTACCGTGGTCAGAAGTGAGGATGACAGAATAATTATTTTCAACAGCAGAATCCAATACACGTCCTACTTCACGATCTAAAGCTTCAACTGCTTTTATGACCGCGTCGCCAATAGCTGAATGACCAACCATATCACCATTGGCAAAGTTAACAACAATGAAGGAGTGCTCGCCTTTATCAAGGGCACCAACTACCGTATCGGCCACTTCCTCGGCGCTCATTTCAGGTTGCAGGTCATAAGTTTCAACATCGGGTGAATCAATCATAATACGATCTTCACCAGCATAAGGTTTTTCTCTGCCACCATTAAAGAAGAAGGTAACATGGGCATACTTTTCAGTTTCTGCTACATGAAGTTGCTTATAACCAGCAAGGCTTATGATATGTGATAGATTGGTAGCAGGACGTTCAGGGGTGAAAACGATAGGTGCTAATAAATTTTTATCGTATTCAGTAAGACAGGTGACCATAATGGCATCGTAACCTTGCCTATCAAAACAGGTGAAGTCATCACTGCCTAACGCATCTGCAAGCTGACGAGGTCTGTCGTTACGGAAATTGAAGAAAATTAGTTGGTCTTCGCTATCGACTTTTTCAACATCAGCAATAACACGCGGCTTGATAAACTCATCATATTCACCAGCTTCGTAAGCATCATCAATAGCGCTTAACAAGCTATTAGCTGGAGTACCTTCTCCATGCACAATGGCGTCAAAAGCGGTTTTTGTTCTTTCCCAGCGGTTGTCTCTATCCATTGCGTAGAAGCGACCCGTAACGGTAGCAACTTCTCCACCACAATCATCAAGTGCAACTTGTAGCGACTCTAAATACAGTTTAGCTGACCTGGGAGGTGTATCACGCCCATCGGTTATGACATGAACAATGGGTTTTACTCCATGTTCTTTTGCCATTTTAAGTAGTGCAAAAATGTGATCCGTATGACTATGCACGCCGCCATCAGAAACTAGACCAATTAGATGAATAGGTCTGTCATTAGCTTTAGCTCTATTAAATGCATTCAATAGGACCGGGTGAATGAAGAAACTGCCGTCATCAATTGCATCATTTATACGTACCAATGATTGTAATTGAATATCACCACAACCAATGGTGAAGTGCCCTACTTCAGAATTCCCCATCTGCCCTTTTGGCAAACCAACGGCACGACCAGACGCTGTGAGAGTAATATGTGGGTTATGTCCAAAGTATCTGTCTAAGTTTGGAGTGTCAGCCTCATAGATCGCATTATTCATTTTACTAGGATTTACCCCAAAACCATCTAATATAACTAGTAGTGTGGGACAGCGTGGTACAGATATCTTGTTCATGAATAGTAGCTAAAAGGTTGATTGAATAGCGTGTAATATTACAATGAAAGTAGACTAATCACCACTACTGCGACTAGTCAAAACAAATAATCATGGATAAAAACCAATCAATGCAATTAATTGATAGCCATTGTCATTTAGATTTTAATGTCTTTGATATAGACCGAAAAGAGCTGCTTGCAGATGCAAGTAACCATAATGTGTCAAAAATTATTGTGCCAGCAGTAGCGCGAAACAACTGGCAGCACGTTTTTGAAGTTAGCCAACAGTATGAAATGATTGAGGCTGCCTATGGTTTACATCCCATGTTTATGAAGTATCATCAGCATAGTGACTTACTGCTATTACGAGGATTCTTAGAAAACAATAAGCCTATTGCTGTGGGTGAATGTGGTCTGGATTTTTTTATAAAAGATGCGAATAAAGATGCCCAAGTAGAATTTTTTAAAAAGCAACTAAAGTTAGCTGATGAGTTTTCACTACCTGTGATTGTTCATGCACGTAAGTCATTAGATATTGTTTTAAGAGAAGTTCGTAAATTTCCCAATATAAAAGGTGTCATTCATTCTTTCTCAGGTAGTCTTCAGCAAGCAGAAGCATGTATCAAACAAGGCTTTATGTTAGGTTTTGGCGGGCCAATTACGTATACTCGTGCCACTAAATTACGTAAATTGGTAACAGAATTGCCCCTTGAGAGTTTATTGTTGGAAACCGATGCACCTGATCAGCCTGATAGTAATCATTTTGGGCAACGTAACGTACCTGCTAACTTGCTAGATATCGCAAAAGTAGTGGCTGAGCTAAGGCAATGTGACATATCAGAGGTTGCACAAGTATCAACTAAAAATGCAAAGCGGTTATTTAATTTAAACCCGCAAAACATATAGATAAAAACATGAAAAACCTATCTACCCTATTAATGGTTATTGTAATTCTGTTTGGATTGATCCTTGCAGCAACTCCATTTATAGGCAGTATTTTCTTCCCGTTACCAGAAAACTCTACCCAACAACCAAAAACAGAAATGGTTCGGTCGGCCTTAGCCCAATGGTTTAATGCTCCTAGCTCGGCTTTTGTAGATGTACAAGCTATTAGGAAAATGGTGAATGAAAAACAAGTTTCTCGGTACTCATTTAGCACACCAGCGGATGTAGTTAGAAGTTTTATTATTGTGAAAAATCTCCAACAAGAACCGTTAAGTAGTGAAATAATGGAAACCATTTTTACCGATAAAACAATCAGTTGGTGGCAGCCTGAAGCACTAAAACGTGAAACATGGTTTAGTGGCACAGATCAAGGTAGAACGTTAAGTCTAATTTACAATGCGGAAACAAAACGTGGTGTTTTAGTCATCGAATAGCTACACCATTACGAATAAACCATAGCCTAAAATAATTAAAGAAAAATTAATATGTCAGCATCTAGTTCAAAAAAAGTCATTATTGCAGCCCTAATCGGAAATAGTCTAATTGCGATTACTAAGTTTGTCGCAGCCTCTATCACTGGCAGTTCTGCGATGTTATCAGAAGGTATTCATTCCTTGGTGGATACAGGCAACCAGTTTTTGCTCCTGCATGGTTTGAAGCAAGCAAAAAAACCGGCGGATGAAAACTTCCCGTTTGGACATGGTAAAGAGATTTACTTTTGGAGCTTTATTGTTGCTATTTTGATATTTGCATTAGGCTCTGGGGTTTCTTTATATAATGGGGTTCATCATATTATGCATCCCAATGAAATTACTAACCCGATGATTAACTATATCGTGCTAGGACTTGCCTTGGTATTTGAAGGAGCTGCATTATTATTTGCACTACGCGAATTTAAAGCTGCAAAAGGTCCTTTGGGTTATATAGAGGCAGTACAAAAGGGAAAAGATCCTTCTCTGTTTGTGGTGGTCTTCGAAGATAGTGCGGCTATGTTGGGACTATTCGTTGCATTAATAGGCCTGATTCTCTCTCAAGTAACAGGTAACTTTATATTTGATGGAGTGGCTTCGGTCATTATTGGTTTAATCCTTGCGGGAACGGCAATTTGGATGGCGATTGAAACCAAAAGTTTACTTATTGGTGAAAGTGCTACTTTACCCATTCGTGAAGGCATCAATGAACTGGTAGATGAAATAGATGAAATAGAAATAGTAAATGAAGCGCTTACTATGCATATGGGACCCGAATTTATTTTGGTAAATATTAGTGCTGACTTTGCTTCTGGGATAACTTCGGATGATGTTGAACGCTCTATTGCAATATTAGAAATAAGAATAAAAGAACGCTTTCCGATGGTTAAAAAAGTCTTTATTGAAGCAGAAAGTCGTTCTCATTATTTACAAATTAAAGCTGAAGAAGCGATTGAGAGAGAATCTTAGAGTTACAGAAATCGGATAGTAAGGATAGATTGATGGAAAATAAAACCTATATCATTGGCAAGGATGCTTCTTTAGAAAAATCTATAGCCCGCATGCAAAAGCAACTGGAGTCACTAGGGTTTCATATTGTAGAACATTCATGGTTAAACCCCCTACCCCATGTTTGGTCAGTACATATTCGGGATCGTGATTGTCCTTTGTTTTTTACCAATGGCAAAGGTGCTTCAAAAAAAGCGGCATTGGCAAGTGCATTAGGAGAGTTTTTTGAGCGACTAGCGACAAACTATTTTTGGGCTGACTATTACTTGGGTGATGAAATGTCTGAGCATGCCTTCGTTCATTATAAAAATGAGAAATGGTTTTCAATAGAAGCAAACGAAGTCAGACAGAATCAGTGGCCTGAAGGTTTATTATCAGCTGAGCTATTAGCTTTTTATGATCCTGATAAGACCCTAACAATGCTTGATTTGGTTGATATCAACTCAGCTCATTCAAAACGCGGAGTGTGTGCGCTTCCCTATATATGTCAGCGCAATCAACAAACCGTATGGTTTCCGGTCAATATCATTGGCAACCTTTATGTTAGCAATGGCATGTCTGCTGGAAACACGCCTAGTGAAGCGCGTGTTCAAGCGTTATCAGAAATATTCGAACGTCATGTGAAATTTAAAATTCTTGAAGAAGGAATGACCCTGCCAGATGTACCTCCATCCATTTTAGATCAATACCCCTCGATTAAAGAAGGTATTGCTAAGTTGGAACAAGAAGGTTTTGGTGTATTGATTAAAGATGCTTCTTTAGGAGGCCAATATCCCGTTATTTGTGTCGTCTTACTAAACCCTGAGAATCAAGGTTGTTTTGCGAGCTTTGGTGCACACCCAAAGTTTGAAGTGGCTCTAGAGCGCTCCTTAACTGAGTTGGTCCAGGGTCGTGAGTTAAATAGCCTGAATGAGTTCCCAGCCCCTATTTTTGATTTAGATGAAGTAGCTAGTCAGGAAAACCTTGAAACCCACTTTATAGACTCGAGTGGCTTAGTTAGTTGGGAGTTTCTAAAAAATGATGCTGACTATGAATTTAGTCAATGCGACTTTGAAGGCAGCACAGACGAAGAATTTTTATGGTTATGTGAATTGATCCACCAATCGGGTAGAGATATTTATATTTCAGATTATGATCATTTAGGTGTGTATGCCTGCCGAATTTTGGTTCCTTCCATGTCTGAAATTTATCCTAGTGAAGATTTACTGTGGGCAAATAACAATAACGGAATAAGTATAAGGAAAGAGATTTTACGGCTAGCAGAGCTGTCTTCAGAAGAGGCGGCTACTTTACTTGAAACAATACAACACAAAGATATTGATGACCTACAACCTGTGGCGGCATTGATAGGTATCCCGGTTCAAGCCGATACTATTTGGAAGGATTTTCGTGTTGCAGAACTGAATGTTATGTTAGCCGCTATTTCGGGACAGATAGAAAAAGTCAGAGAAGGATGTGAGTGGATAACTAGTTTTGGTCAGTTGGAAACAACGAGGATGCAAGGTTACTCTTATATATTAACGGTTTTGCAGTCAGAGAACCCCGATGATTATAAGAGAGCTTTACAGAAAATGTTTCCAGAAAAAGTTATTCAGCAGGCAGAAGCACTTATGAGTGGAAAACTAGAAGGTTATAATTTTGAGAACTCGTTGCATCAGGGGTTAATCAGTGGATATGAAAAAATCCACCTTGCTAAGGAACGTGCATGAAATAATTTCGACACTCTAACTTGCCTTATTATTGTCGAAGTTATTCCGTGCACATTCCTAAGGAAACTTTTGAATAAGCCGTGTAGATTCTTAGCCTCAGAAAAATGTCATAGCAAATTAAAATGGTACAGAGCAACCAGTAGAAAAAGCACTAGTCCGCATAATAGATAGAGTATGGTGCGAAACGTATCAACATGAGTGATGATGACAAAGTTTACGATAGTAGCGAAAACACTAGCGAAAATAACACCGGGCTGAAAGGTCGCGATCATCAGTAATGGAAATGCTGCCCATATATAGAGGAAGAAGGAAGGAGCAGCTTTATAGGATTCGATAATTTTCCCAGAAGGCAGTAGTCCTTTGCTCTTATGGGAAGATAGACTTCTCTCCAATAGATATTCGTTACGCTGGCGTAACAGCACATTCCGTGTGCGGGTTAAGAAAGATAACATGGCAATTAAAACTATAACTAACTAAGTTGTTAATTATAGATACTTTTTTAGTATAATCTAGTAGCAGAATGTAGGAATTTTATTCAAATAACTAGATAACATTTAATTGATATAGAGCGATCATGACAATAAGCACAAAGCCACTCATGAGGAAACGAACAAACTGATAAGTATCCATATGAATCAGTACGAAGTTGATCACAGTAGCGGCTATAGCAGCGATGATGGTATTGGTTTGAAATGTTGCGATAAAAAGTAAGGGGAATACAGCCCAGATATAAAGTAAAAAAGGAGGAGGAGCAACAAAGGATTCAACGACGTTATGAGATGAACGTGAAGTGTTAATAGTGTCTTGACGCTTGTGCGCAAGGCGATTTTTATCTGTTAAACTTTGTTCTTTGCGAAGTGTGATATTTTCACGTGCTCGATCGAGCCACTCTAAAAATCTATTATTGGACGCCACTGCTTAATATCCCCCTTGTCTCTAAGTGCTAATTTGTTGTTGAGTAAACAAACCTTTAGCTTACGCCTATCATAACCTAAAAAACATCCTTTCAGCCAATAAGATCCTAGTCTTTATATTGTTTATTGTGTTTATGAGAATATTTGCATAGACTGCTAAACGATTTTCAATTTTTGTGATTACGATCAAGTTTTATATATAAATGAGCCTTGGAGGGCTTACCTTATGAATCCATTAAAGTCTGTAACGGGAACGATTATTTCCGGTTTTATTTTGGCAGCTATTATTGCTTTACTATTACCTTCAGTAGGTAGTTTTAAATTTAACTTAGCTTCTTTCATGGTTTGGTTTCACGTAATGGCTGGCGTGGTCTGGATCGGATTGTTGTACTACTTCAACTTCGTACAAGTACCAGCAGTTGGACAAGC
>JAZGES010000107.1:0-7758 GCA_036478935.1 Thiotrichaceae bacterium | reverse complement strand
TATTTTCTAATTTTAGAAACACATCATTAGATACTTAGATAAAAATAACGCCCACTTCAAATGGGCGTTATTCATTTCATACTCCCTATTCCCTGCCCCCTTTCTTCCTCTCTTAGCACATAGCACTACCTACCAATATCCCTAATCTGCTATTCTAGCCAAACTACTATCATTTGGAATACCCAATATGCTCATCGTTATTTCACCCTCTAAAGGTCAGGACTTTGAAACCCCAGCACCGGTTGTCGACTTTAGTATTCCAGAACGCTTAGATGAATCTCTAATCCTAAATGAAGAAGCCCGAAAGCTTGATGTAGAAGAGATACGTGAGCTAATGACAGTTAGTGAGAATATTGCCAAACTAAACGTTGACCGGTTCAATGATTTCACCACTCCTTTTACATTGGAAAATGCTAAGCAAGCGTTATTTGCATTCAAGGGAGATGTCTACACCGGCATCAGTGCAGTTCAATTTTCAGAAGAAGACATTACCTATGCACAAGATCATTTGCGTATGCTATCAGGACTGTACGGAGCACTGCGCCCGCTTGATCTAATCCAACCTTATCGCCTAGAAATGAAAACTAAGCTCAAGAACCCACGGGGTGAGAACTTATACCAATTCTGGGATGACCGGATTACCCAAAGCATCAATGCATCTTTAGCAATACAGCAAGAAAAGACCCTCATCAATCTAGCATCTAACGAGTACTTTAAGTCGATCAAACCTCAATTCTTAGAAGGCCGTTTACTTAATATTAATTTTAAGGAAAGCAAGGGAGGGAAAACTCGTGTTATTGCCATATTTGCGAAACGTGCAAGAGGCATGATGGCAGACTATATTATCCGCAACCGGATTGAAGACTCTGAAGACATTAAGAAATTTAATATGGCAGGGTATGAGTACTCTGAGATGCTGTCTAATGAAAAACAGTGGACGTTTGTCAGACCACAACCTGAAAAAAAGAGCGTGTGATTTCATAAGAAGCTGATTAAGTTGCTAGTAAACATCAAGCTAACGGAAAACAGCATCCAAGATGCTTGATTTTAGATGGGTTCTCTCCTGAGACTGTGAAGATATTTGCTTTTAGCTTCACCCTTTTTGAAGGGGGATCGAGGGGGATTTAACATAGGCTCGGAATATATTCATACTCCTGTATTCATTACTGACTTTTCAGTCTTCTTCACAGGAATGACCATCAAACAGGGTACTAGCTTTCAAACCGCATAGATAAGTCTACCGCTTTAATGTCCTTAGTAATCTCACCAACAGAAATATAATCAACACCTGTTTCAGCAATCAGCTTAACCGTATCTAATCTGACGCCACCTGATGCTTCTAACATGATCTTGCCAGCATTAATATCTACGGCTTTTTTCATATCATCAAGGGTAAAGTTATCCAACATAATAATATCGGCGCCTGCCTTACTTGCTTCTTGAAACTCATCAAGATTCTCGGTTTCAACCTCCACCTTCAAGTCAGGATGCAACAGTTTCGCTTGTTCTACCGCCAATGAAATAGAGCCTACTGCCATAATATGGTTTTCTTTGATCAGCACGCGATCATAGAGACCGATACGATGATTATCACCGCCACCACATAGCACTGCATATTTTTGTGCTTGCCGAAGCCCGGGAATAGTCTTGCGAGTATCTAGCACCTTAGCTTTTGTGCCCTCTACTGCTTTTACATAGGTATGAGTAATAGTTGCAGTTGCCGATAGTAACTGTAAAAAATTCAATCCTACTCGCTCACCACTAAGCAAAGATCGAGATGCACCTTGCACTCGGCATAAAACAGCGCCCTGCTCTACCAAGTCACCATCTTTAAAATACCATTGCACAATAACTGAATCATCAATTTGACGAAAGGCTTCGTCTAGCCAAGCTGCCCCGGCAAGAACAGCATCATCACGACAAATAATCGTAGCTTTAGAGACTTCATCAAGCGGGATAAGGTCAGCGGTGACATCGCCTGATCCAATATCTTCTTCAAGGGCAATTCTTACGGATTGAGGGATATTATTGGGTATATTTTGGAGTAGCTTCATTCTTTATTATTTCTATCTCTAACTAATTCGACACAAAAAAAGGGAGTAGCATTTGCTACTCCCTTTTAGTATAGATGATAAGACTAACTTAGTCTTTCAAACGGGTAATCCCCATCATCTTCAACATCGTCTTCTCGTAGAATGGCTCAGAAGATCCTTTCTTCATCTTACGAATGAAGTACTTCTCGAATGCAATCTTAGCAAGATGAACCCATTTGCCTTTCTTGAACCAAGCCACATTTCTAGGTGGGATCTGTGGGATTGCCACAAATGCTGCACCCGTGTCGCCCATATCAGCAAGACATAAAGCAGCCCAAGTGCCCTGAGCTGTTGGCTCTTTGCCTTCTAATTCAGCTTGGATGTTATGTACACATGCTGTCACCATAGACTCGATCATGTAACCTGTTTTTGGTGCACCCGTTGGAACCGGAGTAGGCTCAACAGGAGGTATAGCGATACAAACGCCAGCCGCATAAATGTTAGGATATTTTGGATTACGCTGATGATCATCAACCAATACAAAACCACGTGGGTTACATAAGCCCTCAACAGCCACTACTACATCAACACCAAAGAATGCAGGTAGCATCATAGCTACATCGAATTCAACTTCGTGCTGCTTAACAACATCGCCACCTTCAGCCATCTCATCAACAAAGACTTTACCTTCTTCAAACTTAGTAGTCTTTGCATTAGTAATCCACTGAATGTGGTGACTACGCAATTCAGACTCAAGCATTCCTTTTGAATCACCTACTCCAGCAAGACCTAAGTGTCCAATGTAAGGCTCAGAAGTAATGAATTTAATATGAAACTTGTCACGGATTTTACGCTTACGGAGATCCGTATCGACGATGAATGCAAACTCATAAGCAGGGCCAAAGCAACTCGCAAAAGGAGCGGCTCCAACAACAATAGTACCACTGCCTTTCGCAATTAGTTTTTCGTAATCTGCATAAAAAGCTTCAGCGTGATCTACAGAACAAACCGAGTGAGAGTGATGATCAGGACCAGAACCTTCAAGCTCATCAAAGAAAAGCTTAGGACCTGTAGCAATCAACAAATAATCATAAGCCAGCGTGTCGCCGTTAGAAAGCTCAAGCTTGCTATTCTCAGCATCAATGGTGTCACAGCGAGCAGCAACGAAATCAATGCCTTTTTTGTTTAAGTATTTTTCAATAGGGAAGGTAATATCATTACGGCTTCTCCATCCTACTCCTACCCAAGGGTTAGAAGGAACAAACTGAAAATAATCTTGCTCATTAACAACGGTAATTTGATGCGCTGTTCCCAACTCATCGCGAAGTTCATAGGCAGCAGGCATGCCCCCTGTTCCACAACCTAGTACAACGATATGCGCCATAGTAACTCTCCTTTATGGTATTGGTGGTGATATATTTTTTTATGTGTTTTTACTCAACCGCTTGTCAGCGATTTAAGGTAGCGCAATGGGATCATAAAAGTAGCTAATCGTCAATGTTTAGTAGAGTATCATAATATTCTAACCATTGGCTTGCAGCGTGGTTCGCATGTTAAACTTCGACTATATAGATACCTTAATTATTGAGAAATCTAAAGCTTATTAACAACAGAAAAACACCATGAAGATCTATTTAGTTGGCGGCGCTGTCAGAGATAAATTACTCAACCTACCTATTAAAGATCAGGACTGGGTAGTGACAGGTGCAACACCAAAGAGCATGGAAAGTTTAGGCTACAAACCTGTTGGTAAAGACTTCCCTGTTTTCTTACATCCTGATACCAATGAAGAATATGCACTAGCGCGTACCGAAAGAAAAACCAGCAAGGGCTACCATGGCTTTGCATTTAATGCCTCACCTGAAGTGACATTAAAAGAAGACTTGCTACGTCGTGATTTGACGATCAACGCCATCGCAGAAGATGAGAATGGCAAGCTCTATGATTACTACGGAGGCCGTGAAGATTTAGACAACAAAATATTACGTCATGTTTCGACAGCTTTTGCAGAAGACCCTGTACGCATCCTACGTGTAGCACGTTTTGCCTCACGCTATGCTGGACTAGGTTTTACTATTGCCGAAGAAACCATGCAACTCATGCGAGAGATGGTCGCTGCGGGAGAAGTTGATGCACTGGTAGCAGAACGCGTTTGGCAAGAAACCGAGCGTGCTTTGGGTGAAAAACATCCCGAAGTGTATTTCACCACCTTACGTGAATGCGGTGCTTTGAAAGTCCTATTCCCTGATGTCGATAGACTGTTTGGAGTTCCTCAAGTAGCAAAGTGGCACCCAGAAATTGATACGGGCATCCACACCATGATGGTACTTCATCAAGCTACGCTACTTAGCGATGACCCTGAAGTTCGGTTTGCCGCTTTAACTCACGACCTGGGCAAAGGCACGACACCGGCAGACATACTGCCTAGCCATCATGGGCACGAAGACCGTAGTTATGATCTAGTTATCAAATTATGCAAGCAGTATAGAATCCCAAAACGCTTTACGGATTTAGCAAAACTTACTGCAAAATATCACACGCATATCCATATGGCATTTGATATCAAAGCCAAAACCATGCTCAAGGTCTTGACTGCTTGCGATATCTATCGCAAGCCCGAACGATTTACCCAAATGTTACTTGCTTGTAAAGCAGATAGCAGAGGCAGAACAGGTTTTGAAGAAAATACCTACGAACAACTAGAATGCTATGAAGAAGCTGCGGATATTTGTAGAGCAGTCGAAGTAAAAGACATTATTGCTAAAGGATTTAGCGGACCGCATATTAAAGAAGAATTACACAAACAACGACTATCCCTATTAAAGCCCTTTCTTAAAGCACAAACAGGCACTCGCTAACTAAACAGTAGCCTTCAGTTCACCAGCAGCCACCGCCTCACGAAAAACATACTCCACATAACGATCAATAGAGTGATCGCTAAAGTGGTCGATTTCAAATCGCTTCAATCCAAGAAAAAACCCCCTCCATTCACCCCTCCAACGCTGAGAAGCCGTTAAGGTTTTCAAATCAGCACTTAGACAACTATTCAGTTAACAAAAATCAGTACCTTTACAAGCTATCAGGAATCACAAACAGATATCAATACAATCAGTTGAGCCTATAAATGACTTTGCACCCACTGGCTGATCTGCACCGCACTCATCGCTCCTGCTTGTTGCGCCACTTCTTTACCGCCTTTATAAAGAATCATCGTGGGAATACTACGAATTCCAAACTGTGCCGCTGTTTGCTGGTTGTTCTCTGTATCTAACTTAGCAAAGCGCACACGAGGTTCAAGTTGCTCAGCTGCCTTTTTAAACTCAGGAGCCATCATTTTACAAGGGCCACACCATGATGCCCAAAAATCTACTACTACAGGTATATCACTTTTGGATATATGTTTTTGAAACGTTTGATCGGTCAACTCAACAGCTGCGCCAACAAACAACGCTTGTTTGCATTTTCCGCACTTAGGAACGTCTTGTAAACGATCTGCTGGAATACGATTGGTAGCCGAACAGTGCGGGCAAATAATATGTGATGTTGATAACATTTTTTTAACCTAGTAAGTTTGTCGAATATTACAAGAGTGAGGTATGATTACGCCCTTTTCAAGTAGCTACACACCACAAAACAGGAGAGGCAAAATGTTTTCTAAAGACATGCAATTAGCAGGTTACGATGATGAGTTATTCAATGCAATGGAAGCTGAGGCGCAACGCCAAGAAGACCATATTGAATTAATCGCCTCTGAAAACTATGCAAGCCCTCGTGTGATGGAAGCTCAAGGTTCTTTGTTAACCAACAAATACGCGGAAGGCTACCCTGCCAAACGTTATTACGGTGGTTGTGAGCATGTCGATATTGCTGAACAGTTAGCTATTGACCGTGTTAAAAAATTATTTGATGCTGATTACGCTAACGTACAACCTCACTCTGGCTCACAAGCTAATGCCGCTGTTTACTTAGCTTTGTTAGAAGCAGGAGACAAAGTTCTTGGCATGAGCCTGTCTGATGGTGGGCATTTAACACATGGCTCCCACGTGAGCTTCTCTGGCAGAACTTATGATGCAGTTCAATATGGTCTAAATGCTGAAACAGGTGAAATTGATTATGAACAGGTGGAACGTTTAGCCCTTGAACATAAGCCTAAAATGATTGTAGCCGGCTT
Organism: Thiotrichaceae bacterium; assembly: GCA_036478935.1. Taxonomy (GTDB): domain Bacteria; phylum Pseudomonadota; class Gammaproteobacteria; order Thiotrichales; family Thiotrichaceae; genus HyVt-477. The sequence goes on along the minus strand of JAZGES010000107.1, from coordinate 1,554 downwards.
CTCTGCTTATTCTCGTATTGCTGATTGGCAACGTTTCCGTGATATTGCGGATAAAGTCGGTGCTTACTTGATGGTTGATATGGCACACGTTGCAGGTTTGATTGCAGCAGGTGAATATCCTAGCCCTGTTGCTATTGCTGATGTAACCACATCAACTACTCACAAAACATTACGTGGCCCTCGTGGCGGCATTATCCTTGCTAAAGCTAACCCTGAGATTGAAAAGAAACTAAATTCTGCCATCTTCCCCGGCATTCAAGGTGGCCCTTTAATGCACGTGATTGCAGCAAAAGCGGTTTCCTTTAAAGAAGCAATGGAACCTGAATATAAAGAATATCAAAAGCAAGTAGTGGTTAATGCGAGAGCAATGGCAAATACCATGATTGATCGCGGTTATGATGTGGTTTCTAACGGAACTGATAACCACCTGTTCCTAGTCAGCTTTATCAAACAAGGCATGACAGGAAAAGAGGTAGATGCGGCACTCACCAAAGCCCATATCACCGTTAATAAAAACTCAGTTCCTAATGATCCACAGTCACCTTTTGTAACGAGTGGTATTCGCGTAGGTACACCTGCTATCACCACCCGCGGCTTTAATGAGCAAGATGCAACCGACCTTGCCACTTGGATTTGTGATATCCTTGACGACCTTGAAAACGAAGAAACAATTAATGCAGTGAGGGAGAAAGTACAGGATATCTGTAACAGACTACCTGTATATAGCTAGGTTCTAACCAGAACACTAGTTGTAGCTATTTTGGAGGAAAAGCTATGCACTGTCCTTTTTGTGGGGATCAAACAACGCGAGTGGTAGACTCGCGTTTCGCTAGTGATGGCGACCAAGTAAGACGTAGACGTGAATGCCAAGGCTGCAGCGAGCGTTTTACTACATACGAAACGGCAAATTTCAATATGCCGACCGTATTAAAATCCAATGATGTACGGCAAACATTCAACGAACATAAGCTTCGCGATGGTATGTTACGTGCATTAAAAAAGCGCCCTGTTAGCGCCGAGCAAATGGAATCTGCCATTATCCGCATTAAGAAAAGTATTCTGTCTACTGGCGAAAGTGAAGTGCAATCTGACCATATTGGAGCGCACGTTATGCAAGAGTTACGCTCACTAGACGATGTAGCTTATATCCGCTTTGCTTCGGTTTATAATAGCTTTAATACCATTACTGAGTTTCAGAATATTATTGAGCAGATTGAGAGTAGTAATAGCTAGCTCAGACTTATATCTTGAGCACCCTGAGCGGAGTCGCCTGTACTGAGCATAGTCGAATGTAAAGGGTACGACATTCACACTAACTGACCCAACTAGCCACCACAGTCCATGCCATGCCCACCTTTTCAAACAAAGACCATCAAGCAATGGCAAGAGCCATTCAACTCGCTAAAAAAGGGCTATACACCACCCACCCCAATCCCAGAGTAGGATGTATCATCACCAAAGATGACACGATCATTGCAGAAGGCTGGCACGAAAGAGCTGGGGAGCCTCACGCTGAAATCAACGCACTCAAACATCTAACAGCTGAGCAATCTA
>JAZGES010000106.1:0-9106 GCA_036478935.1 Thiotrichaceae bacterium | reverse complement strand
AATGATGGATATGGCAGATAGAATGCGTGGTAATCTAGAAGCCGTTGATGCTGGAAGTTATCGCTCTGTAGCGGTAGTAGGCACTACAGCACCCACACTATGCGAAGGTAGTACGGTATGTAATAGTGCTCAATTAGCAAGCTACGATAAATATCGAATAGCCAAAAAATTATCAATGTCTATGCCAGGTAGTACTATGACTATAAATTGCCCCAGTGACTGTACAACGGCGGCAAACCCCAGTGGCTTTAGACAGGAACATACGATTAATATTACTTGGGATGTTAAAAAAGATAAATCAGAGAACAGAGACGACTCAGATCATAATGTGAGAACTGTGTCCCTGACTATCAGACCCTAATAACTAACTATGAAAGTAACTAATTTAACAGTATCACCAAAACGTCAAAAAGGCTTAACACTTATTGAGCTAATGATTTCAATGACGCTGGGTTTGTTTCTTATTGGCGGAATGATGTCAATGTATTTGGGTAGCACAAGTAGCGATAAAACGCGTACTGAGTTAAGTGATATTGAGGCCAATGCACGCTTAGCAATTGTTGCACTAAGGGATAGTATTCAGCATGCTGGATATGGTGGTACAAGTATCAGCTCATTAGATAAGCCATTCCATACTACTGTAGACTTAGCTATTCCCAACCCAAGTTGTGGTACAGGTAACGCTATAATTAGCGGCTTAGGTACAAATGAAGGTTTGCTTAACCCACCCACTGCATTAACTAGCTTTACTACAGATAATGATGCAGGTGACATTATTACAGTTGTTGCACGACCTGATAACCCTGACTCTGGGCCCCTCTTTTTTGACTGCGCCAGTAGCCCAAATAATGGCGCAGCAAATTATGCGTATTTTGATGATAGCACCATAACTACGGTAGCAGCAGCTAAAGCACGTCAAGTTGCCTGTAGTGCGGAAGTAACAGATGCTAATTTATACAGTGCTTTTTTTCTAAGACAACAAACAGGTGAGCCCAAACAGTTGGTTTGTTATGGATCGAGATCTGCTGATGCTGACCCTTATGTCATCGCTGATAATATCGATAACCTACAAATACGTTATGGCGTTCTCACAGGAGGCATTGACGGGGTAGGTGGGAGTACACGGTTTTTAAATGCAGATCAGGTAGATGCCTTAACAGATGGTTGGCAATCCATTATAAGCGTGCAAGTAGCACTATTGGTGGGCTCAAGTAAAAATGTATTAGAAAACCCCAAAGCACGCAGTTACGAGTTATTAGATAAAACAATCAACAAAACAGCTTCGGATCATAAAATGTATAAGGTTTATTCAACAACAATAGCCCTTCCTAACCGAACACAAAGAGACTTTTAGCAATGAAAATTATAAGGTTTCAAAATAAACAACAAGGCGCAACGTTAATAATGTCATTATTAATGTTAGTGGTGATGACTATTATTGGTGTCAGTGCAACAAAAATATCTTCTATGGATATACTCATTGCAGGCAATGACCAACAAAAAATGAAGTTATTTCAAAAAACACAAAGTCAATTACTTGAATTAACTACACCTTTAACCTTGCTACCTGTTTTGAATGACTCATCCCTATTTGTTGATGATGTTTATACGCTTGATCAAGAATCAGGCTCACGAAAGATAGAAATCGTTACAAAAAAACAAAGCTATAGCTGTAAAGGTATTAATGGTAACGCTATTTCAATACCTACACCTTGTGAGTTATTTGATTTTAAAATAAAAGCACATGCTCAGCTAGGCGGTGGTGCAGTAGAAAGCTACCGTGGCGCAGGAAAAGAAGTCCCTCCTATCGCCCCCAATAATTTTATTGGGAATTAGAGCTTCAAATTAGATATAACCATAAAGTAAAAATAATAGGTAGGCCCATGAGAATTACAATACATATACCCTTAAAAACGTTATTACAGACATTTGTGTTTATATCAGCAATTGCGTCAGCTGTTACTGTTAGTGCCGATGATACAGAAGTCTTTGCGAGTAAAAATATCAGTAATAACCTGTTGTTCGTGATGGATGTATCGGGAAGTATGCGTAAAAAAATCACGGTTACGACTACAAATGGTGTGCCCACTACCGATGGTGGAACAGCAAATGAATTTGATCAAACTGTCACAAATAGTACGGATGATGCTTCTCAACTAATGGTTCAAGAAGGGGAGGCTACAGCAGGTGATCAAGTAGTTAATGAGACTGAGTTAAATTTTAGACCCGATAATATTGTTGCAACGCGGTATCGTTTTGATAGGGGGGATATTCCACAAGGAGCAACGATAACGCGTGCTTATTTAAAATTCTTTGCTTCAAGTAATAATTCAGAAAATACTGCGATTGATATTTCTATAGAGGATGCTGCAAATCAATACTTTTCTGATACCTATGACTATCGAAATTCGAATAGAAATCCTGATTTCAGGAATGATTATTATCACGGTGCTTTCCCTACAATTGTCGATAGGCCAGAATATGGTTCTATTCTCTGGGAGCCATCTAATTGGAGTACAAATGGTGATTATGAGTCTGTCGATGTGACTAGCCTTGTACAACAGGTGGTTAATAAAGATGATTGGGATAACGGGAACTATCGTGATACATCGAATAGGCGCTATGACAGCAGTTTAGCGTTTAAATTTATTACACGTAGTGGTGAACGTAATGCCTATTCTAGGGATAATAGTGAAGCTGATGCCCCTGAGTTACATATTGAGTTTGAATATGATGATTCTTATAGGGGGTGGGAAAGGTATAGAGATCGGAGAGGTAGATTGCGTTGGCGTCGTGTATGGGTCCCAAGAACTACCACAGGGAACCCCATTTTCACGTGGACAAAAAATAGCTATGATGATGCTGAGCAACCATGGACTGCCCCATTGCAAGGTGTAGTGACCGATGAGGCTCAATTGTCATTTACCAATGATAAGATGATTGCATTACGTTTTGATTTGTCAGGCAACACAATTCCTGAGGACTCAGTAATAACCAGTACCTTTATTCAATTTACCGCAGCCAGTAGTGCGAGTGATGAAGCGGATATAAATATACAAATTGAAAATACAGGAAGTTCATTAACATTTGGTGGTAGTAATCCAACCATAAAACAACGTAGTTATCATGGTGGTACACAGCGAAATTGGAACCCGGGTGCTTGGGTGGCAGGTGAATCCCTTTATGCTCAAAGAACACCTGATTTAACCCAGCAAGTACAACATGTTATAGATAATTTTGACGGACAAGCATTATCGTTTATGTTATTTGGCTCTACAGGGGGGCGAATTGTAAATGCAATGGATGCAGGGAGCGGAGCACCTGTTTTACACCTTGAGTATCAAACGATGAGTGGCACTACCACTGGTGATGGAGACACTGTAACTCGAACCGCAACACGTCTTGAACTTATGCAAGAAGCATTGAGAGAGGTTCTGCATGATGCACCAAATGTTAGTGTCGGCCTAATGAAATATTCAGGTATGTCAGAATATAACTTTGGTGATGATGAAAATAGAAGAACTAACTTTGTAGGCGGGATTGTATATCCTGTTTCACCAATTTTTGAAACGGCTGATAGCCATATTGGAGCTTATAAAAGCAGGGATAATTTACCAGACCCTAGTACTAAAAATGTACGTGAGTTTATTGCAGATGTTGCCGATGAGTGGGAGGCTAAAGGCGGTACTCCAATCGTTGATGCTCTTTATGAAGCAGCCCTCTACTTTAGAGGGGAGCAAATGCATTATGGTAAGAATAAAAACACCACAGAATCTACAAATAGCCCAGGCTCACACCCTGCTAGTTACTTTGGCGGTGCTGAAATGCCATCAAGGGTGGATAGTGTAGGGCGCTCGGCAATAACGGATGCGCATTACAAAAGCCCGATTAAAAGTGAGTGTCAGTCAAATTACATGGTATTAATGTCTGATGGTGCGCCCACTTACTATTATGGTAGTGCGGCAAGTTGGGGTAGGAGTCAAGGACCATTTTCAAGTTCAATCAAGGGTACAGCAACTAATGATTTAACGAGTACTATTACTAGCTGTAACCCAGGTAATGGTGAGAATGCTGATGCATCAGTAACACGCCTAGCATCAGGTACTTGTGGAAGAGAGATTACACAGTATCTTGCCAATAATGACCAAATGCCTGATGACGGCCGAGGTGGTAACGATGGTGTTACAGGTGAGCAAACGGTAAAAACATTTACGATTGGTTTTGGTCGTGACTTATCAGATGGTGCAGAAGAATATTTACGCAGTCTAGAAACAATTGATGGTGCAGGTGGGTATTATACAGCTGATAATAAAACACAACTTAAAAACGCGTTTCAGAATATTTTTGAAACCGTTTCTCAGGCATCGGGGTCATTAGCCTCACCAGGGTACAGTGTTAATGTTAAAAATGGTCTTGAGCACGAAAAAGATATATACATTCCTGTTTTTGACCGAAAAAATGGCCCAATGTGGTCGGGTAATTTAAAGAAATTTGCACTTGTTGATGATGGCGATAGGCGCTTAATCCAAGGATCAAATAATAAAAATGCTGTTGATGAGTTGGGTGGATTTACAAATGATGCGCTTGATTTTTGGTCGAACAGCCCAGAGGCAACACCTGACGGAACAGAGGTATTAAAAGGCGGTGTTGCTGAGCTAATTAACCCTGAAAATAGGTTAGTGTTAACCGATGCAGGTTGTAGTGGTTCAGGTGAGTGTGATTTAACTGCTTCGGGTACAGATTATAAGTTGCTTGATACAAATACAGCAGTAACTACGGCATTATTAAATATTGATAATCAAGGCTTAAGTGATGCAGCTAAGGTTACAAAACGTAGACGAATGATTAACTTTATCCGTGGTTGGGATGAAGGGTTTTATGATGAAAATGCAACGCCTAAAGGTATTTCACGTCATCATATGGGCGATATGTTACATTCAGAACCAGTGGTTATTACTTATGATAAGGGTACAGCATCGGATGGTAGTGATAAAAAGCAGTTTATTTTTGCAGGAACTAATGAAGGATATTTACATGCCTTTGATACAGTAACAGGTGAAGAGGTATTTGCCTTTATGCCGAGTGAACTACTCAAAAATATTGATACACAATTTACTGATAATGGTACAGCGGCTGACCATAAGTATGGTATTGATGGCTCAATGACCTATTGGCATGAAGATGCGAATAAGAATAAAGAGGTGGATACGGGTGAGAAAGTTTATTTGTACTTTGGTTTGCGCCGAGGTGGTCGCTCTTACTATGCCTTAGATATTAGTGGCTTAAATGCTACTAATCCAGTTGTTAAGCGCCTTTGGAAAAAGTCATCAAGCGATACGGGTATGTCGTTATTAGGTCAGTCTTGGTCCCCCCCTTATTTGGCAAAAATTGGTTTTGACGGTAGCAATGATCCAACGAAAGAAGTGGTTATTATTAGTGGCGGCTATGATAAGCGTGAAGATCGCGATAAAACAAGCGAGCCTTTAGTGCTAAATAACTCGCAAACACCTATTACAGCAACTAAGGGTCACAATGTTTATATACTGGATGCACACAATGGTAGTTTGCTATGGTCGCTAAGAGAAAGCATGGGAGATACCCAGCTGACACATAGCATCCCTGGTGGAATGAGGTTGTTAGATGTAAATCGTAATGGTTTGATTGACCGCATGTACTTTGGTGATACAGGAGGTGATTTATGGCGACTAGACTTGAGTGAATCCTTAGAGACTACAGGGGATGATGCCTCTGTCTTAACTAAATTAGCAACCTTAGGAAGTAGTGATAGTAACGTGAATGCACGTAAATTCTATACAGAGCCAGATGTGGCAGTGATGAGGCCGAATGGTAAAACAGTGTTTACGGTGTCTATAGGGAGTGGCTTTAGAGCGCATCCAAATGATAAACGCATTCACGATAAATTATTTGTTATAAAAGAGACATCACCATTTACTCCTTTAGCTACGGGTACTAATGGCTATCAGGCAGTTACAGTAAGTGATCTAGCAACGGTCACTGTGACGGACTCAGCAGTGACTCAACAATATTTTGATACGAGAAGTAAAGGTTGGTTATTAAACCTCCCTGAAACAGGTGAAAAAGTTTTGGCAACACCCGTTACCTTTGATGGTGTCATTGCCTTCACGACACTGGTGCCTGCAATACTAACGTCTAATGTAGACCCTTGTGCTGCGCCTATTACACAAGGTCGTTTTTATGCCATTAATATATTAACCGGTGAACCTGTATTAGACCTTAATCCAGAAAAAGCCAATGAAAGTGACCCTACTATTACGGATGCTGATTTATTTAAACTAGTCATTAAAGGTGAGATAGCAGGTAAACCACAAGTAATATTTAATGCAATGGTAGAAGTAGAAGAAAAAGATGCAGATGATAAGGTTATAAAAACTACCTGTGAGCATGGTATAGATGTTCGCGTAGGTAAAGCGGTAGGGCAAGTTACAGGTTATGATGCCTGCCGATTAGAATCAATTTATTGGAGTGCTCCGTAGCACAATTGGAAGAAATATAATGGACAAGAAATCATTAAGAAATAGTGTACTTTTTATAGTTTTACTTTTGCAGACGATAATGATGACTTCTGTCAATGCGGAAATCTTTAAGTGTACTAACGGTGCAGGCGAGGTCTATTATAATGATAAACCTTGCCCTGTTTTGGATAAAGAAAAAAAGATGAGGTCTGAAAAAGATGTAGCTAATGGCTATGCTCCCCCAGTAGTGATAAATAAATCAAATAAGTCCAGACAAGCTGTGCGTAAACCACAAAAGGGCGGAACAATAGACTTTAAAAAAAGCACCAAGAAAAAAAGTAAAATGGAAAGTGCGGGTAACAAGAGTAAATTATTAATAGGTAGTCGTTCGGGGTCTAAAAGTAATAGCCGAAGTGAAAAAACATCTGACAATCAAGTGCTTTCCCAGCCTAAAACTGCGCCAAAAGGTAATTATTCTGAGCGTAAACGCACCATTGAAGATAAAAGGGCTTATTTAGGTATAAGAAAGCAGGTTGAATAAGAAAACTCACCTTGTTATACATATTAATCCAGTATATATTCCCAGCCTGTTTTAGGGTAAATTACCCACACAACAGGCGCGTAACTCAGTTGGTTAGAGTGCCACCATGACATGGTGGAAGTCCTCGGTTCGAGTCCGAGCGTGCCTACCAAATTTAATTTTAATATTTCAGTGTATTAGATTTTGGTTCAGAACAAGACGCTTTCGCACGCAGGGAAGGAACATATAATAATATGTGACTAAGCGAGTACGAAAGCAACGAAGTTATGGGGCAAAATATGATGTACTGCAAGTGGTCTTTAGTATGGATCACCACTGGAAGGGGACAATATGCCAACTATCACACTGCCTGACGGCTCTCAACGCTCATTTGATCAATCTGTTTCAATCCTTGATGTTGCTAATGATATTGGCCCTGGTCTTGCTAAGGCAACGCTGGCAGGCACGATTGACGGTAAACAATACGATGCGTCTCATCTGATTGAAGGTGATATTGGGCTAAGTATTATCACAACCAACAGTCCTGAAGGTGTCGAGATTATTCGTCATTCTTCTGCGCATTTAATGGCTCAGGCCGTGAAGCAACTTTTCCCTGAAGCGCAAGTTACGATTGGCCCTGTGATTGAAGATGGCTTTTTCTATGACTTTGCATATGAACGTGCCTTTACGCCAGAAGATGTGCAAGCGATTGAAAAGTGTATGCATGAAATCATCAAGCAAGATTTACCAGTAGAACGTAGCGTGATGCCTCGTGCCGAAGCGGTACAATTCTTCCGTGATATGGGTGAAGAATATAAAGCTGAGATTATCGAAAGCATACCCAGTGATGAAGATTTATCCCTTTATAAACAAGGCGAGTTTATCGACCTTTGTAGAGGGCCGCATGTGCCTAGCACAGGTAAAATCCCCGCAGTTAAACTGACTAAGTTAGCGGGCGCATACTGGCGTGGCGATTCAAACAATGAAATGCTACAACGCATTTACGGTACGGCATGGGAGAATAAAAAAGCACTTAAAGCATATATCCGCCGTATTGAAGAAGCAGAAAAACGTGATCACCGTAAAATTGCGCGTAAGCTGGATTTATTCCATATTCAAGACGAAGCACCGGGTCAGATTTTTTGGCATGATAAAGGCTGGACGATTTACCAAGCGATTGAACAATACATGCGCGAGCAACAACGCCTGCGTGATTACAAAGAAATTAATACGCCAGAATTAGTGGACTTTTCATTATGGGAACGTTCAGGTCACGCGGCAAAATATAGCGAAGATATGTTCTCGCTTGAATCAGATGGCCGTCAATTCGCACTAAAACCCATGAATTGCCCGTGTCACGTGCAAGTATTCAATCAAGGCTTAAAAAGTTACCGTGATTTACCGTTGCGTATTGCCGAGTTTGGTTCTTGTCATCGCAACGAAATGTCGGGCGCGCTTCATGGCTTAATGCGTGTGCGTGGTTTTGTGCAAGATGATGGGCATATTTTCTGTACCGAAGATCAAATCCAAAAAGAAGTAGCAGACTTTATTGACTTTTTGCACAGCGTTTACAAAGACTTTGGCTTTGATGATGTGATTTATCGCTTATCAACTCGTCCAGAAAACCGTGTGGGTAAAGAAGAAGATTGGGATAAAGCCGAAAAAGCATTAGCCGATGCGCTAGATGCACAAAAACTAGAGTGGGAAGAGTTGCCGGGTGAGGGTGCATTCTATGGGCCAAAAATTGAGTTTTCATTCAAAGATTGTATTGGTCGTGTTTGGCAGTTAGGCACCATTCAAGTGGATTTCTCGATGCCAGAACGTTTGGATGCAGAATATGTAGCAGAGGATGGTTCGCGCAAAATACCCGTGATGTTACATCGTGCCATCTTAGGTTCATTCGAGCGATTTATCGGTATTTTGATCGAACATCATGAAGGTCGATTCCCGCTATGGTTATCGCCTGAACAAGCCGTCATTATGAATATTACGGATAAACAGTCCGATTTCGTCAAGAATATTGAAAATAGACTGAAAAAAAGTGGTATTCGCGTCGTATCAGACTTGCGTAATGAGAAGATTGGTTTTAAAA
>JAZGES010000105.1:0-6698 GCA_036478935.1 Thiotrichaceae bacterium | reverse complement strand
TTCTGATACTTTATTACGTAGTGCTTTACGAGATTCCTCTAGTTTCTTTTGAGAAAAAACCTGACCTTTACGCATTTTTAAAACGGATTGAGCCTGTTGAACATCTAACCCGGGGGCATTATCGACTACTACATTACCCACATGATAACGATCACCCTCTTTAATCGCGATATTGACGGTTATGTCTTTCTTATCTGGTGATAAAGCAACTTGCGTATCCGTTACTTCAAATTTTAAATAACCTTGGTCGCGGTAAAATGAGGTCAGCTTATCAATATCACCTACTAGCTTTTCGCGCGAGTATTTATCTTTGTCACTAAAAAATTGATAGGACTTACGAGTACCAGACTCAAGAAGTTTTAATAGTTTTTTATCCGAAAATGCTTTATTACCGGTAATTCTAACTTTGCGTATACGGGCATCTGCACCTTCATTAATTTTAATATTAACGGCAACACGGCCACGTGCCAATGTGCTGGTATCGGCCGTTACTTGCACACCGTACTTCCCACGAGCAAGATACTGTTGCTTAATTTGGTGCTTAATTCGCGCTAATGCTGAACGATTAAGAGTCTGCCCTTTGCGAATGCCACCTTGTTTCAAGGCATCAATTAGCTGCTTAGTCTCAAACAGTTTATTGCCGGTAATATTAATCTCACCTACTGCCATGCGCTCATGCACATTGACGACTAAGATATTGCCATTTCTTTGCAGACTTACATCATCAAATAGTCCTGTTTTATAGAGAGATCTGACAATATCAGCCGTCATGAAATCCTGATAAGTCTCTCCCGCTTTTATTGGAATATTGGCAAGTACTGTACCCGGATCAACTCGTTGAATACCGTTAACTTGAATATCACGAACAATAAAGCTCTCTGCCCATGCAGATTGTGACAATGCTAATAAACAACTGGCTATAGATAGCGAAAGGAAAGATTTTTTCATATTATTTTCAGTACTAATCAATTAATCTTAAAATATCATTGTAAAAGGCGAGCATCATAAAGGCACCCACCATGACAACACCAAGCCTCATACCGTATTCCTGAACTGTTTCAGATACAGGACTACCTTTGATGAGTTCAACTATATAAAACAGCAGGTGTCCACCATCTAGAACGGGAATAGGAAGCAGGTTCATTACCCCCAAACTAAGGCTGATAATCGCTAGAAAACCAAGGAAAACAACAACCCCGTGTCGTATGGTTTCACCCGCATAAGTAGCAATGGTTACCGGGCCACTAATATGCTTAAGCGATGCCTGACCTGTTACCAAACGACCCATCACTTTTAGTGACATAATCGACATGTTCCAAGTTTCTACAGTACCGCGTTTTAGTGCTTCGAAAGGTGAGTAGTTAACAACGACGTGAAGCTTATCATAGACTTCATTACTTAGGTATCCACCGACTGATACCCCAATAAGCCCTCTTTGCTTACCTTCTTCTTCAAACAGCTCGGGCGTCACATCAATGTTCAGCTCGTGCGTTTTTTCTGGGTTATCTGCCTCACCACGTTGTACACGTATAGTTATTTCTTTATCAGCCTTATCCGAAACAAAAGCACTAAATTCTTTCAGTGAGTTGAATGGCTTTCCATTACCTGATAATAATTTATCACCTGCCTTAAAACCGGCTTTTTCTGCGGCTTTGCCTTCTAACACTTGATGAACCGCTGGCAAGTAGGGTCGCCAAGCCTTCACGCCAAGCTGCTCTAGATGATCACCTTCTTCTTTAAGTAAGTTGACTTGTGACAAATCAACTTTCCTTATAGCAGAGTTTCCACTCTCTTTAGTGACCGTAAAGGCAATTTCCGCTGGGTTTACTAGATATTCATCTAGCAACATGAGCCTTGCATCACGCACTGTTTCAATCGTATTACCATTGATGCCAGTAATAATATCCATACGTTCAAAGCCAGCCTCAGCAGCAGGTGATTTTTCTACTACATCCCCTACATAAGGTTTTACTCCTTCCACACCAATCATAAAGGTTAGCGCATATGCAAAAATAGCAAAAATGAAATTAGCCACTGGCCCAGCTAACACAATCAAGATACGTTTCCAGACAGGTTGACGGTTGAAAGCCCGATGCAGTAACTCTTCAGGTACATCATCACCTTCACGCTCATCCAGCATTTTGACATAACCACCAAAGGGAATAGCGGCAAGAATATATTCAATTTTATCTTCGCACTTAGAAGTATAAGTAAACAGTGGCTTACCGAAACCTACGGAAAACTTTAAGACTTTCACACCTAGTTTACGTGCAACCCAAAAATGCCCATATTCATGGATAGCGACTAGAATGCCAATCGTGATAACAAACGCGCCAAGCGCGATAAGGAAATTCATTTTTACCAGACCACCTTAATATAAGTAGTTATTATAGTTATTTACGACTAAGGGTTAAATAATATATAAAAAAGTATATTATTCAATTCTCAGTTCTTAATCCATGATTCTGAATACTCACGGCTTGCTAAATCCTGAATAAGTATATCATTTAAGATAGACGGTGTACCCGAAGGTGCTTTTGCTAATACCTCTTCGATAAGTGCCGGAATATCAGTAAAAGAGATTTTCTTATTCAAAAAAGCATCAACAGCTACTTCATTGGCAGCATTTAAAGCGATACTCGCATAACCACCTTGCTGATGCGCTTCATATGCCAGACGCAAACAAGGAAAACGTTCAAAGTCAGGTTTTTCAAAGTCCAAGCGCCCTACTTCAAAAAAGTCTAAAGCCCCTACTCCTGATTGCATTCTTTCAGGCCAAGCCAATGAATAAGCAATCGGTGTGCGCATATCAGGATGACCCAGTTGCGCCAAGACAGACCCATCGCTATAAGACACCATAGAATGAATTGTGCTTTGCGGATGCACTACCACTTGAATCTTTTCATGAACGACATTAAACAACCAGCAAGCCTCAATGACCTCAAGTCCTTTGTTCATCATCGTCGCAGAATCCACTGAGATTTTCTTACCCATATCCCAGTTCGGGTGAGCTACCGCTTCTTCTGGCGTCACATCTTTAAGTGTTGCAATATCCCGCGTTCTAAAAGGCCCACCTGAGCCAGTCAATAAAATACGTTCAACCCCTGCAAGATCATGAGAGACAGGCATACACTGAAAAATTGCGTTGTGTTCGCTATCAATGGGGAGTAATTCTGCGTTATGGTCACGGACAGCATCCATAAATAGCTGACCTGACATGACTAAAGCTTCTTTGTTGGCAAGCAAAACACGCTTACCTGAATTGGCAGCGGCTAATGAAGGTAGAAGTCCTGCGGCTCCCACTATAGCAGCCATCACGTAATCCACTTCAGTTAAGCTCGCTACCCGTTCAAGAGACTCAGCACCTGAAAGCACAGTAACATTTTCTGCAACAGTGCCCTTTAACTGAGCTTGTAACTTCTCTGCACAATCGCTATCAACCATAACGGCATAGTCAGGGATAAACTGGATACACTGTTCTAGTAGCTTATTTACATTGCTATTCGCAGTTAATGCGGTGACTTTATAGCGGTCGGGGTGACGACTGATAACATCTAACGTACTAACTCCAATAGAACCAGTAGCACCTAAGATGGTGATGTTCTTTTTATCACTCATGGTGTTTACAATCCTTGTAAGCCAGCCCAAACTAATCCAGTAGTAAAGACAGGTAAAGCAGCCAAGAGGCTATCGACCCTATCCAAAATCCCACCATGCCCAGGAAGAATATTGCCGCTATCTTTAAAGCCTGACTCACGTTTCATCATACTGATGAAAAGGTCTCCAGCAATAGAAATGACAGCGGTTAATATGGATAATAAAACAAAGTAAATAATGTAATTACCCGGCACTTGGAAATACCAAGCACCTAACAGGGACCAAACAAACACAGCAGCAAGTCCACCCAGACCTCCTTCAACCGTCTTACCTGGGCTAAGCTCTGGAGCAAGCTTGCGCTTACCAAATGCCTTGCCTGTAAAGTAAGCGCCTGTATCCGCAATTGCCGTTAGCATAATCAAATACAGCACCCACTGTGGGTTAAATGAATGTAGCTTACCTAAGAACCACCAAGCTGAAACCAACACGATGAAACCAGCCAATGCAAAAATCCAAGGTTGATGCATAAACAAGGTTGATTCACGTTTGTAGGCAACCAACAAAGTCAGCGCCACCATCCACCACAACAAGGCGGCGACCATGACAATGGGAAAGAGGACACTATTATAGAAATAAGCAACAGCTGACACTAAGACTAAACCAATGATATAGGCATAACGAAACTTGGGAGTATCTTTCAACAAGATAAGACGTGTCCACTCCCAACCACCAATCAGCACTAACGGTATAAAGCTTAGCAAAATAAAATGGCCATTACGCAATGACAATATCGCTGCAATAACGATAGGTAATAATATAACCGCTGTTATGATTCGTTGTTTAAGCATTGTTTTCACTCACTATTTGATCACCTGTTTTGCCGAAGCGGCGCTGTCGCTTAGAGTAGACGTCAATAGCTAGATCAAGTTGCTTCGCATCAAAATCAGGCCAAAGCGTGTCAGTAAAATAAAATTCAGCATAAGCTAATTGCCATAACAAGAAATTACTCACTCTGGTTTCACCGCCCGTTCTAATATATAAATCAGGGTCAGGAATAGCGTGAGTACTCATCAACCCAGAAAGCGTTTCTTCACTAATATCCGCATCGTCTAGATCACCTTGCTTTATTTTTTGAACCAGCTGTTTACAAGCGTTTACTATATCCCATCGACCACCGTAATTAGCCGCAATCTGCATCGAGAGATTCTTTCCTTCCTTAGTTAGCTCTTCCACCTGCTTAATTTTTTGTTGAAGCTTGTCAGGAAATGCCGCGAGATCGCCGATAAAACTGAGCTTCACACCATTTTTAGCCAATGATTTCGCTTCACTTTCCAAGGCTGTCATAAATAATGACATCAACGCAGTCACTTCTTCTTGAGGGCGTTTCCAGTTTTCACTGCTAAAGGCAAAGAGTGTTAAGTACTTAACACCTCTCTTATCACAAGCTTTTATAGTGCGCCGTACCGAATCAACGCCTTTTTTATGCCCCAAGGTTCGTGGCAGTAAGCGCTTTTTAGCCCAGCGCCCGTTGCCATCCATCACAATGGCAATATGCTTGGGAATGGCAGTATTCTTTTTTTCCATTATCATTGCACTATCATAAAGAGACTATAGAGTTAAAACTAAAAGTTAGGAACTAAACAGCCATTAGGTCTTTCTCTTTTTCACTTAATATCGCTTCGATATCAGCAATATATTTATCCGTTAGCTTCTGTGTTTGTTCTTCAGCTTTATGCTGTTCATCTTCCGAAATTTCGGACTCTTTTTGTAAAGATTTGAAATCAGAAATGGCATCACGACGTATATTACGAATGGCTACCCGCCCTCCTTCAGCTTCCTGCTTAACAATACGCACCAAATCTCTTCTACGTTCTTCCGTCAAAGGAGGCAATGGCACACGCAGCACATTTCCTGCTGTATTAGGATTTAAACCAAGGTCAGAATTCATAATGGCTTTTTCTACCGGCTTAGCCATCATATCTTCCCATACCGTTACACACAGCGTTCGTGCATCTTCTGCTGTGATATTTGAGACTTGAGATAAAGGAACCTGACTGCCGTAATATTCCACATTGATATGATCAAGAATACTAGGATGGGCACGCCCAGTTCTAATCTTGGTAAGTTCATTTTTAAGGGATTCGACGCTTTTTTGCATCCTTTCGCCAGCATCTTTTAATATTTCGTTAATCATTGTAGTTCCTTTTAGCTCCAATTAGTCTTCGTAACTATTCAGCATCTTCCGTAACTGCTCAGGTTGTGCTCTATTTTAGACAAGAGCAAGGCGAAAGCGCGGAATGTATAGGTATACTTGAGCACTTTCAACGCAGCTATTGGGTAAAATAGAGTATAAGCTGAGTAGTTACTAGTCTTCTATGATGGTTCCAGAGGATTGACCACTTATGATAGCTGAAAGCTTACCTGCTTCAAACAAATTATATACTTGCATCGTCAGCGCATTTTCACGACAAAGGACAAGAGCGGTTAAATCCATCACACCTAGCTCTTTTGCAATAGCATCCTTGTAGCTTACTTTTTCATATCTAATCGCATTGGGGTTTTTATTGGGATCAGAATCATACACGCCATCCACTTTAGTTCCTTTAAGCAACAAGTCAGCATGAATTTCTAAAGCACGTAAGCTTGCTGCTGTATCTGTCGTGAAATAAGGATTACCAGAGCCCGCGGCCATAATCACAATACGACCTTTACTCAAGTGAGTTCTCGCGCGCTGAGCTGAATAGGGTTCACACGCCTGATCAAGAGTTAGTGCCGACAACACATGACACTCTGCACCTAACTTTAGACATTGATCTTGCATAGCGAGTGAGTTCATCACTGTGGCTAACATACCCATTTGATCTGCACGCGTGCGGTCTATACCACTTTGCGCTAAGCCTGCTCCACGGAAAATATTACCTCCACCAATCACCAAGCCTATTTCCACGCCCTGCTTTTGTAAATCAACAATTTCAGTCGCTACTGTTTTTAACACTTCTGGATCTATTCCAAAGTCATTACCGCCCATTAAGGCTTCGCCACTCAATTTAAGCAAAATTCTTTTGTATTTAATATTAGACATTCCCCTGCTCCTTATTGAT
>JAZGES010000104.1:0-3417 GCA_036478935.1 Thiotrichaceae bacterium | reverse complement strand
AACTTCCAGCGTGTTCCAACTGTTGATACTTCAAACCCCTTCATTGCTCGTGATATTCCTACAGCAGATGAAAGTTTTGTTGTAATTCGTTTTAAAGATCCAAAGAAGTGCAATGTTGATTTTCCTCGTTTACTCAACATGATCGGCGACTCTTTTATGTCTCGTAGAAATACTATCGTTGTTCCTGGTGGAAAAATGAGTATGGCTATGGAAATTATCCTTACTCCTATTATCCACACCATGATAGAAAACAAAGGTTAATACCTAAACTAGTAGCTAATAAATATCTGATAATGCTGCTCTCAGCATTATCAGATACACACAGCCCATCACCAATCAACTCAACTAGATATGCAACTCTGGTAACTTTTCCTTATCAGCATCTACCTCACTTAAGTCACCCTCCTTACCATCATAACTAAGTTGCCACTCTAGATTGTTTCTTGAGGTTGCATTTTCAAGTGCACTTTCCCTAGTAATTTTTCCTTTACGAAATAACTCTAATAGCGACTGATCAAAGCTGTGCATTCCATCACTAGCGCCCTTCTCAACCAGCTCATTTAATTGTTGTAGATTTCCTTTACGGATAGTTTCACCCATAAAAGGGGTGTTCATCATGATTTCCGTTGCCAGCACAACACCTCCGCGCTTATCCGGTATCAATTTTTGTGCGATCACTGCTTTTAAATTTAATGATAAATCCATCAAAACGCGGTGCTTTTGCTCAGCTGGGAACATATAGAGAATACGCTCCATCGCTTGGGTAGTATTGGTTGCATGTAATGTTGAGATAGCTAAGTGCCCTGTATCTGCAAAGCCCATGACAGCTTCCATCGTTTCTGTATCTCGCGTCTCACCAATCATAATCACATCTGGCGCTTCACGCATAGCCTCACGCATAGCATTTTTGTAATTAAGCGTATCAAAACCAATCTCACGTTGACCCACAATGGATTTATTGTGGGAAAAAGCAAACTCAATCGGATCTTCAATTGTTAAGATATGCCCAGCATGATTATTATTTCTATGCTGAATTAGTGAAGACATCGAAGTTGATTTACCAGAGCCGGTGGCACCCACAAAAAGAATTAAGCCTTCACCACCCATCACTAACTTTTTTAATACCGAAGGTATTCCTAAGTCTTCTGGACTTTTAATTTCACTACGAATATGGCGGATAACCGTAGAAACTTCACCCCTCTGATAGTAAATATTGACCCTGAATCGTCCAATATCTTTCACTGAGAGGCCTTTATTCATTTCTTTGGTTTGTTGAAATTCATGCCACTCTTGCTCATTTAGCAAATCTTTTGCCAATACAGCAATACTGCCTGGTGTCATTTTTTCCTTGGTTAAATGCTCCATTTTGCCCATTATTTTCAGACTAGCATAAGCACCTGTTGTCAAATACAGGTCAGAGGCCTCTCGTTTCACCATTGCTTCAAGGTAGGGAGATATTTTCATAACAGTTCTCGTAACATAATTCTTGTAATAGGGGTCTCATTCATAGAAGGTCATTGACGACTGCTTCTACCGACATTTCTTCGGTACCTTTAAAGACATCTGTAGCTTTAGCATCACGTCCGTTTAGCTTTAATTGCAAACGTAGATCATTAATAGAGTCTGCATGTCGCAAACCTTCTTTTTCATCAATAATCCCTGAATCAATTAGCCTAAATAAAGTCTGATCAAAGGTACACATACCTAACTCATTTGATTTTGCAACCAGCCCTTTCATCTCAGGTACATCACCTTTCAAGATTAGGTCACTCATTAATGGTGAGTTGATAAGTACTTCAACAGCCGGAATTCGCCCTTTCCCATTGGCACGCCTAACAAGACGCTGAGAAACTACTGCCTTTAAGTTCATCGACAAATCCATGAGTACTTGAGCCTTGCGCTCCTCTGGAAAGAAGTTAATGATTCTATCAAGTGCCTGATTGGTGTTATTAGCATGCAGAGTGGCCATACATAAATGACCTGTTTCTGCATAGGTAATGGCA
The DNA here is from genome assembly GCA_036478935.1 of Thiotrichaceae bacterium. Lineage (GTDB taxonomy): Bacteria > Pseudomonadota > Gammaproteobacteria > Thiotrichales > Thiotrichaceae > HyVt-477. The sequence goes on along the minus strand of JAZGES010000104.1, from coordinate 1,414 downwards.
TATTCCATCGTTTCTCTATCGCGTATTTCACCTAATAAAATGACATCAGGAGCTTGTCGCAATGTATTTTTTAATGCGATTTCGTAATCAGCCGTGTCTACACCAATCTCACGTTGGGTCACAATGGATCTTTTATTTTCATGGGTAAATTCAATAGGATCTTCAATCGTAACAATATGGTTCGCTGAATTTTCGTTACGATAACCAATCATCGCGGCCAAAGTAGTAGATTTACCAGAGCCAGTAGAACCGACAACAATGACCAAGCCTCTACTAGTCTGAGTGAGTTCTTGCATAATAGGAGGCAAACCCAATCCCTTAAACTTTGGGATATCTTTAGGGATATGACGCAATACCATGCCTGCACATTCTTGTTGAGTAAATGCACACACACGAAAACGAGCGACATCGGGTAAGTTAATGGAGAAGTTACACTCCATATGCTTTTCATAAGCCTTTAAGTGCCGGTCATTCATAATGGAACGAACCAACACTCTCACCTGCTCAGGCGTCAGTCTTTTATCAGCAAGGTGTGTTATTTGATTATTGACCTTGATACTAGGAGGTGCATCCGCGGTTATAAATAAATCCGAGCCTTTCCTATCCAGCATGGCGTGTAACATACTGTGCACATAGTGCGTTGCGCTTTCACGATCCATATCAAACCCCTCTTATGCTCTGACTTGTTGGCGTAATGCTTCGGGGCTATCTGCTTTCTTAAGGGCATCTTCCATCGAGATATCCCCTGTATTGACTAGATCTCTCAGACATTGATCCAATGTTTGCATGCCATCACTAGAACCTGTTTGCAGTGCTGATTTCATTTGCGGAATTTTGTTTTCTCTGATCATGCTTCGAATAGCACGCGTTCCTATCAAAATTTCGTGTGCAGCCACACGACCACCACCCACTTTTTTCAATAGTGCCTGTGCAATAACCGCTTGCAAGGATTCTGACAACATCGCACGAATCATATCTTTCTCAGCAGCAGGGAAAACATCGATGATTCTATCTATCGTTTTTGGTGCACTCGTTGTATGTAATGTACCAAAAACCAAATGACCTGTTTCTGCTGCAGATAAAGCTAAGCGAATCGTTTCAAGGTCACGCATTTCACCAACCAGAATGGTATCGGGATCTTCACGCAAAGCGGATCTTAATGCCGCATCAAACCCTTGAGTGTCACGATGTACCTCCCGCTGGTTTACAAGACTCTTTTGGCTTTTATGAACAAATTCTATAGGGTCTTCTATCGTCAGAATGTGACCATGCTCAGTTGCATTTTTGTAGTCGACCATGGCAGCCAATGTTGTAGACTTGCCAGACCCTGTAGGGCCAGTCACCAACACAAGACCTCGTGGCATCATAGCTAGTTTCTTAAAAATATTCGGAGCATTAAGGGCTTCAAGTGTGA
>JAZGES010000103.1:0-6096 GCA_036478935.1 Thiotrichaceae bacterium | reverse complement strand
TGTAGCACTACGAACAAGCACTGGAGAGACTAAAGAGGCTGTATAAGTATCCTGTGTAGGATTGCCGACAAAAGGAGGCGCACCATATATCCCTGAACTCACCCCCCACTTAAACACTTAATTCCGATATAACAAAACATAACATTTAAGCAACAGACTCCTACATTTCATCCTCGTATATTAGTCCTCCAACTTCATAATTAAGAGGACAAAACAATGTTTAAAATAACGTTTAAAATAATCAAGAATACTACCCTACTCTTTCTACTTTTTATCAACCTTACCGCCTGCTCCTATTCTCCCGCATCACTCAAAGAATCCTACAACGATCTAGCCTCAGACATTGCTAAGCAATTAAAAGAACCACTTAACCCATCCGTTCAACAAAGCGCCATGATAGATGACTATGCACAGCAAGTCCTACAATGGCACCGTCGAAATAAACTACCCGAATACTCACAAAACCTAGCAACACTTGCCACACTCGTAACGCAAGAAAACATCCCTTTACCCCAATTAGAATCTGCTATGAATGAGGTAGACGATATGCCGCACTTTGAACAAGCCACTCATTTAACCTATAAAATGCTTGCTGTTGCAAAGTCTCTAAGTGAAGCACAAATCACAAGCCTTGAGCGATCAATAAACAACGAATATCAACAAGAGTTTCTAGAAGTTAAGCAACACAAGCATACGAATGAAGTAAACAACATGATCAAAACCCTATTTAGATTTATTGGTATTAACCTGAACTCTGAACAATTAAAAACGGTACAACAAGCTGCAAACAAACTTCATGATACTCGCCCTTATGAGCTTCAGGCTGAGAAGCAATGGAATAAACAGATGATTGCTTTGTTGAGACGGAAAAACAACCCTCACTTTGAGGCTCGTTTTACCCAACTTTGGAATACACAAGATGCCAAGCTAACGGGTAAGGCGCTCCAGCTTGAGCAACACAATAATAAGTTAATGGCTGAAGTGATGAAGCGATTAATCATGAGCTTTGAACCAGAGCAAAAAGATAACCTATCTAGGCAGCTCACTTCTATGAGTCGTACTTTTAGTGAAATGGCTAATGAATAATTTTTAAATGAATAATGATAAATAGCCTTACCGGATTAAGAAAGTAAACCAGTTGTAGTCCGAAATAAACTTAGTGCTATGCTATAGGCTAAAAATGGTTTTTTTAGCGAAAGGAGTGGTCATGAAGTATTTCTATTTAGTCATCATTACATTAATTATTAGTAGTTGCGATAAAGGACCTGAACCTCCCACACTTGCTGATCAGCAGATTTCCAACAACTCCAACAGCACAACTGAAAACAGCAAGGCAGAGTCAAAATCAGAACGCATTAAGTTTTCCAGTGGAGCCTATAGTGCAACTGTAACGAGTGAACTAAATGGTTTTGATAGTGAAAAAACTTACGTCATTGAGGTTGCTAAAGGACAACAAATGACGATAGAACAGATGGATAGATCGGATAACCGCTATGTCTCTGTGTATCTGACTGCACCAGATGGTAGCAACGCCGATGATATGGATCTCTCCTGTCACAGTACCGCTAAAGTTTCATCCACAAAACCAGGAGATTACATCATTCAGGTGGTTCAATGCGCTAAAGCAGATCCTTGGAAAGGAAGCTTTAATTTGAAGGTCACTGTTAAGTAAATTGGCTTAAATTACTAGCTAGCAATGAGATTAGAAAGCCGCTGTCGGAAGCTAGCAGCTTGTTCATAATGAGTAGGAGCAAGCATATTGGAGATAGTGAAAATCAGCTCTTTTGCTGCACCTTCTTTAAATTCTGGGTCACTTTCCATAATGGTGAATAGGTGGTTCACAGCTTCTTCATAGTTATATATGGCGACATTTTGTACAGCTAGACCGAAACGTGCCTGATGATCATCTGGATTTGTCACAAGTTGCTCGGAGAGCGTTAACATATCAGGGATATTTTTTGCGAGTCCGGCAAATGCCAACTGTCCTGAAAGCGCTTTACCCATATCGCTTTGCTTATCCGCTTCAGGAACTTTAGCAAACAACCCTTGCGCTTGTTCCAACTCTCCCATATCAATGAAGATTTGCGACATATCCATAGCGATTCGGGTATTGGTTGGGTCTTCTTGAATAGCCTGTGTAAGCAACATGATGGCAGCGGGCGTGTCACCTGAGAGATGTTTACCCCTCGCTTGTTCACGCAGTAGGTCAGACTGGCGGAAGACTCCGTAGTCTTTGAGCAACGCACGAGCTTCTACTTCTTGCAGTTGCCCTTCTTCAGTTCGGACCGGCTCGCCGTCTTTGAATACCATCACCGTTGGCAGGTTTTTGATTCCATATTGATCACGTAAAGCTTCTTCCACATCGGTGTCAACTTTAGCGAAGATAAAGTCACCAGCAAATTCTTTGGCAAGACCTGAAAACAAATCAGCCATCATCGCACAAGGTTCTGACCAGATAGCCATAAACTCAACCACTACAGGTAGCTTATAAGAGTTAAAAATAACAGATTTTGCGAAACTGCTTTCACTAACTTCAAAGACAAAAACGTCGTTACTCATGGCGACTTCTCCAATGCGGTGTACGAGTCTCAAATGTGTCTGGTGGCTGACGGAGAGTCTCGTACGTTAAAAGTGGGCGGATGATAGCAAATCCTTTATTCTAACTCACATTTTATTACTACATTCCTTTTTCGATTGGGGCTGCTAGTAAAGAACTACCTTCATTGCATCTAATCCGCTAAGCCAAACCATCCAAGCCAGAGAGCACGATATGAACAACCCTATCAAACTAATCGCCTTTGACTTATTCGGCGTTGTAATTAGTGAAGGGCATATGGTTTCCAACGCCCTAATGCCGTTACTACCCACAGGTACAGAAAAGTCCTTGGTTAAATCACACTACCAAGCATATACCTTGGGAATGATGAGCGAGGAAGAATTCTGGCAAAACATCGGGCAAACGCAAAACACACCCGTGCGCCTGCTTTTTTTAGATAGCTTTGAATTAGACCCTATCTACGAAAAGGTTATTTCTGCACTAAAGCAAAATTATGAGCTGGCTATTCTTTCAAATCTGGCAAATAGAATGGGGAGAATATCTAACAAAGAAATTCGCATTTAGTGACCATTTCTCCCCCATCATCATCAGTGGTGAAGTGAACTGCGGAAAACCAAGCCCCGATATTTATACACATTTACTCGAACAAAGCGGCTTGAAAGGTGTTGAGGTTGCATTTATTGATGATCGGTTGGAGAACCTTGCGGTAGCACATGACTTTGGTATGACAACCATTCACTATCATCGTGAACCTGACCGACACCACTATCAGGCTGATTATGTGATCCTGGGATGCGATCAAAAAGGGCGCACCACTAACATTAGATTTTGTTAAAACTAAAGCACAAGGCTACATACTTGATGCACCCATCATAGAAAGACTAGAGAACTTAAGCAAACAACTTCCTTCTAAGGCTACTCATTCAGAAGAAGCATTATGTGCCTATATCGAGGAAGATCAGGAATGGCAAGCGATTAGCAAGCAAATCACTAAATCCAAAAGTTTTACGCAAAATATCACGGGAGAAAATGCCAAAGGTATACAAGCTGAAAAAATAGATACGGTTAATATGTGAGCTAATGATGACAGAAGCAGTTCAAAATATTAGTGAAAATGCCAGCGGCGTGCAAGCGGTGGATGGTATTGGGACTGTTAATGTTAACCTCAGCTCCAACGACAAAACAGAAAAAGGAATAAAGAAACGCCTCACTCTGCTTCCTGGGAAAAATCCAAATTTTGTAGGCCGAGAAGATGAGTTAGCACAGTTAAAAAACGACCTTGCCAGCGACAGCATGGTTTATATCGTCAATGGCATTGGCGGCATTGGTAAAAGCGAGCTTGCTTATAAATACTTACTTGATTACGAAGGTGATTATCAGCATGTAGCCCTATTTGAATTTTCTAGTGATCAGGATGATACGCTTGAAGATATTCTATATCGTTCTTTAAAAGCAACCTTATTCTTAGATGAAAATAGCACACTTAATAGCATCCTCTATCGACTACAAAACCTCCCTAAAAAATGCTTATTAGTTTTCGACAATTTAAAAGACAGTAGTGTAATTGAGCAACTAGCTCCTTTAAATACTAACTGTGATGTACTAATAACAACGCGCTTAAATCTCACAGGTCAGAAGTGTTTAAATCTGGATATTTTAAAGCCTGATGAAGCCCGTGAATTATTTCAAAAGCACTACCCTACCGATGAAAATATTGATGATATTTTAGTACATATCGACTATCACTCTCTTTTTATTGAACTCATTGCGAAAACGTTACAAGAAGACTGTTTAAGCCTTGAAGAATTACGTAAGAATTTTAAGAGTCGTAAGTTTGCGAAAATTGATCGGAATTTTGATAAAACATTTAATGACTTTCTTACAGAGCGTTTTCATATAGAAAGCAAGCCTGAATTAAAGGCACTATTGCAGCAGCTTGCTATTTTACCTTCGATAGAGATACCGCTATCTATACTAAAAGAAGTATTTGCTGAGTTTTCACGATTAGCAGTAACCCTTAACGAATTAGCAAAGCGTGGCTGGCTAATCAAAAAAGAGGAAGGCTATAAGCTCCACCAAATTATTAAAGAATTTATTCTAGCAAATCATCCCTCTGACTTTGAAGCATCTTCCCCCTATATTAAGTCAATTACTGAATTGCTAGATTCTACTGATGGTTACCTTAACCCAATTGAGAAAGTACATTACGTTGAAATTATTGATTCAATTCTTACCCAGTACTCTAAAAATAGAGATGCACTTGTAGGTAGTTTGTATGATTCATTATGGTCTATTTACCATGCTTTAGGACGTTATAATAAAGCTATCTATTATCAGGAAACTGCACTCACTATTCGAAAAGAAGTATTGGGAGAAGAACACCCAGATACTGCAACCTCATATAATAATCTTGGGATTGTTTACAAGTCGCAAGGAAATTATCCAAAAGCATTAGACCTTTGTAAAAGGTCACTCAATATTCATAAAAAGGTACTGGGAGAAAAGCACTCCCAGACTGCAACTTCGTATATCAATCTTGGAAATGTTTACCAGTCACAAGGAAACGATACAAAAGCATTGGAGCTTTTTAAAAAGTCGCTCACTATTAACAAAGAGGTTTTGGGAGAAAGACACCCTCATACAGCAACTTCATATAATAATCTTGGGAATGTTTACTATTCACAAGAAAAACACACAAAAGCATTGGTTTTTTTTGAAAAATCACTCACGATTTATGAAGAACTACTAGGAGAAAAACACCCTCATAGAACAATTTCATATAATAACCTCGGAAGTGTTTACCAGTCACAAGGAAATTATCTAAAAGCATTGGAGTTTTATAAAAAGTCGCTAACTATACGTGAAGAAGTTTTTGGAGAAAAGCATCCTGAAACTGCATTTTCATATCGCAATATTGGATCGCTATATTTATCACTTAAACAGTGCGAAAAGGCCAATCAATTTATTTCTAAGGCACTACTAACTTATAAAGAGTTAGGACTAACTCATGAAGAACATACAACAAAAATATATCAAAAAACAATCACTAGAACTATAAGAAAAGCAAAGAAAGCTTCCTTAAGAAAACGGCATAAAATATGTAGAGATATCTAGCTAATGTATTCTTTGATTGTGAGATGAAATTCCAACCGAAAAACACACCAATAACTCAAACTTTATCAACCCCTAAACAGTTGGCTAGCCACTCGCCTTTTATCCGCATCATCAATCTCAGCCAGATAATGAACCCCTTGTTTATCCAACATAGCAATAACTTTCCCACCGCGATAAAGCACTTTGTTAACAGCTAAAACTGGAATTTTATCACCCGATAATAATACACCTTGCAGATTCAAAGGATCACACGCAGAGATCACTACGTCTGTATCATCATCCGGTTTATTGCGTATTTTTCGTAAGCTACCCACCGCATCAGGCAATGCAAATTGTTCTCCGCTTACACTTTGAACAAAGCGCCCTCCTCTGATTTCTCCACGGGCTTCCATGCGCCAGTAAACTTTTAGCAACTCTCGCCAAGG
>JAZGES010000102.1:0-3190 GCA_036478935.1 Thiotrichaceae bacterium | reverse complement strand
TCTTCACATCCGGCATATGCTTGCCCGGTAGATAAATGCTAAACCACTGAGTCGTCACCGCATTCCGGTCTTTTAAGCCCGCAAAACCCACATCCTGTTTTTTTACATTGAGCAGTTTAGCAAGTTGTCCTGCCAGCCAATCCGTATTGGTTGTTGTTTTTTTGATGTGTAACCACAAATGCTCCCCTTCGCCTGAAGGAGTAAATGACGATATTTCATCGACGATAAAATCTTCAGGCTTGCTTCTGATAGTTCCTGTGAGTACAGGTTTATAAACAGCTCTAAAGTTCATCAATGCCTCTATTCATATCCCCTGCCACCTTTTCTTTTAAGCCACTGATGCGCTCTACTTGATGACTGAGTGCATAATTAAAGACTTCTTGCTTGCTATAAACTTCTACTGTTTCTTTAGCACGTGTGATGGCGGTATAAACCAACTCTTTGCTGAGTACTGGATTCGGGTTTTCTGGTAGCACCATGAGTATGTGTTCAAACTCCGAGCCTTGGCTTTTATGAATAGTTAAAGCATAAGCCGTTTCGTGTTGTGGCAAACGTGCAGGGAGTAGTTTTCTTATACTTCCATCAGCTAACTGAAAATAAACATAGAGTTCCGCCTCCAATGCTTCTTCACCAACTTCTGCCAAGCAGATCCCAATATCTCCGTTAAACAACCCTGTTGACGGGTTATTACGTGTAATAATAATCGGTTTTCCGCTATACCAAGGTCGCTGTGTATTCACCCCTTGATGTTGCAAGCTTCGCTCAACACTGGCATTAATTCCTTCTACTCCCAGCTTACCCTTTCGATTAGAGCATAAGACTTTAAATTGTAGATAAGCATTAAATACTTCTTCTATATTAATGTTTGCATTGAGGCTTTCACGGCTAGTTTTATAGATAGCTTTGAAGTACATTTGCATATTTTTCATAATATGAGACAGCAGTGAATCCATAACCAACCTAGTTGACGATGATCTCTCAGATTGTAATAAGTCCCACGCCAGCAGCTTATCTTGCTGATTTATAGCCAACGCCAGCTCTTTTATTTCACCTTTAAAACGATAGGATTTTTTCAACTCAGTAGTGCACTCAGGCAAGCCTTGCGACAGGTCACCTAGTATTGAGCCAGACTCTACTGAAGCTAGCTGGTCTTTGTCACCTAATAAAATCAATCTAGCTTCAGGTTTAAGCGCATCCACTAACTTGCTCATCAGCGCAAGATCAACCATTGAGGCTTCATCAATAACGACAAGGTCATGCACTAGAGGGTTATCAGCGTTCTGCCTGAAATACGGTGAGTTGGGCTTTGCTCCCAGCAAACGATGAATCGTGCTAACTGAATCAGTTATAGAATCTTTTATTTCAGCGCTACACTGTAAAGATTCTTTGCCCTTACCAATACTCTCCTGCAAGCGCATAGCAGCTTTGCCTGTAGGAGCGGCTAATGCAATGCTTAGAGGAATGAAGTCTGCACCTGACTCTGATTGTACCTCTTGAAGTAGAGCCAATATTTTCAATACAGTAGTTGTTTTACCTGTACCTGGACCTCCTGTGATAATGCTAAACCTCTGACAAGCCACTTGTTCTGCCGCTTTTCTCTGCCAGTCCATTTCATCTGTATCTAGACCTGTATCTAGAGTGCTTTCATCTGTGCTAGTGAAATATTTATCAAGTAGTGACTCAATATTATCAATGGGTTGTGTCGACTTATTAACTTTATAACTAAGTTGCTGTGCCAGTCGTGTTTCATAGTGCCAATAACGTTGTAAGTACAACCTCTCACCTTCCAAAACGAGTGGAGTACTCCCCTCTGTAGAAACAAGTCCAGAGTCTTGCAAAAGTTGTTGGTTAGCTGATGAAACGGAAATACAACTATGGCCGCTTGCTAATGCCGCTGACAACTCTCTCACTATGCCTCTAAATTGTACTTTTTGATTCTCTTGGGTTTCTGTTGAAAAGGTACAACGTTCTGTCAAAAATTTTGCGATGGCATGATCAAGCCGAGAATAATTTGGTTTTGTATTTATGTTGCTATCAATCTTCATAAAAAGCTCATTGGAAAGCCTTAGACAATCTTTCAATCGTTTCAAGGTCTGGCTGATCTTGAAACACGCCACTCATAGGCTCATCCGGATTCATCCCCCGTACAAACAAATAACGCACACCGCCAAAGTGCTTATCAAAAGTATAGCCCTCTAGGGTTTGCTGCAAATAGCGATGCAATACCAATGAATAAATCCAATATTGCAAACCATAGTTATGCTCGCGCATGGACTCTGTCATGCTGATTACACTGTAGTCAGCTAATGAGTTGGTTTTATAATCCATGACGTAATACTGGCCTTGGTATTCACAAATTAAATCAATGAAACCCGTCAGTTGTCCCTGCATTTGCTGTGCTGATAAAGGAAGATAACTCATCGAGTCTGCTAATATACCGTTCACTTCTAGTGTATTTAATGACTCAACTGCGAAGTAAAAAGGCATCTCCTTGAGGCATTGTGATTCATTTAAGTTGGCTAAAATAAAGTGGCTATCTTCATCTGATAAGACCGTATTGACGGTGTCGCTTAACAAATTATCCAGCACTACCGTATCTTCAGTAGCAATATCAACGGCAAAGCGTTTGATCATTTCCGTTCGGTTTTTAATATAGTCTGCATTGTAATTTACATTGTCTAACTGACTTGAGAGAACAGAAAAAGGAGTCAACTCTAGCAATTCGTGTACTAGGTTTCCCGTATGCGCACCTTTCGGAAGTAAGAGAAGAGTTGGGACTGCGATAGCAGCCACTTCACCATTTAGGTTTTCATTGTTTTCATTAGTACCACTAACTGCTTCTGGCTTGTCTTGCTCTTGGGCTTTATCTAAAGGCAACTCAGGCACATCACTATCATGTACACTGTAATAGGCCATAGCACTATAGCTACTCATCTTCCAATTAGCTTTAATTTTTCTTTGTAACTGCCTATTAGTTAATATTTTTTTAGGCTGTAAATTTTCATAAAAACCCGATATTTCAGTATCTACTTCTAACAACTGATACTCAAAAGCTTTATTTTGTTTGTTTGCCAATCCAGCCATCCGCTCAGTCCAACTCTCGCCTTCGATATGCTTTAACAAATAAGCGAGCGCTGAGTTATTTTCTTCTCTAGCAGTGCGTTGATCTACCCAGCCCACATAACAGCGG